>NZ_BDUF01000076.1:0-4525 GCF_002335525.1 Effusibacillus lacus | reverse complement strand
TGACCCGTCATGGGCAAAGGCTGGTTGTCGCACGGGGAGGACGGGGAGGACGGGGCAACACCCGGTTTGCCACAGCTGCCAACAAAGCTCCGGAGATCGCAGAGAAGGGCGAACCCGGACAAGAGCGATGGATCCAATTGGAGTTGAAAGTGATTGCTGACGTGGGGCTTGTCGGGTTCCCAAGCGTTGGCAAATCTACGTTGCTGTCGGTGGTATCTGCCGCGAAGCCCAAGATAGGGGCTTACCATTTCACAACCTTGTCCCCCAACCTTGGTGTGGTGGATGTCGGGGACGGCCGGAGTTTCGTTCTGGCGGATCTGCCCGGTCTGATTGAAGGGGCCCATGCAGGACACGGGTTGGGACATCAGTTTCTGCGCCATGTGGAACGCACCAAAGTGATAGTCCATGTGGTGGATATGGCGGCGACGGAAGAACGTGATCCTTGGCAAGACTTCCTTAAAATCAACGAGGAATTGAAGTTGTACAGCGAAAAACTGGCCACCCGACCCATGATTGTGGCTGCCAATAAGATGGACCTTCCCGGTGCGGAAGCGAATTTGGAGGAGTTTCGCAAGAAACTGGACCCCTCAATTCCTCTCTACCCCGTTTCAGGCGTAACAAAGGAAGGCGTCCGGCAGCTTCTGTACGCAGTGGCGGATCTGCTGGATTCTCTGCCGGATGTGGAGGAGGCCGCACTGGATGAAGTGGATGCCACCGAACGCAAAGTCTATCGGCTGGAAGAGGATGAGGATTCTTTCACCATCTCCCGGGATAACGAAGTGTTTGTGGTTCACTCTCCGAAGATTGAGAAGCTGATCAAGATGACCAACTTTGATCAGTATGACGCTGTCAAGCGGTTCCAACGCATCATGAAGAATATGGGCGTTGACGATGCCCTGCGGCAGCGGGGCGCGGTGAACGGTTCCACCATTCGGATCGGAGACCTGGAGTTTGAGTTTGTTGAATAACGGTGAGTTCGGATGAAAATCCCTTATGAAGTCTGGGAGTGCATGGTCAGCCATCTGGCTGGCGAGCTTCCCGGTGAGGGCTGCGGTGTCCTCGTGGGTCAAGGCAGCACCATTCGTTACCATGCACTGAAGAATCTCTCAGGGGATGAGGCCCATTTTCGCGTATCGCCGCAGGAATGGGTCTCTCTTTTGCATGCCCTCGAAAGAGCCAACGAACGGCTTCTGGCAGTGGTTCATTCCCATCCCTCATCACCACCTGAACCATCCAGAGAAGACCGGGAAGGGTTTCTCTATCCCGATGCCTGCCTGTTGATCGTGTCATTAACGAATCCCGCTATGCCAGAAGCCCGGATGTACACAAAGAAAGGGCCGTCCTTCGAAAAACGGCCCTTCGAAATTCTGCCTCCCGAACTTATTTGAAGATTAACCGAATGGCCACCAGAATCAGGGTGACAGCTAGGATCCGAAGAAGCGTCTTGGCCGGCAATCTGGCTGCCACGCGAGCCCCGAGCTGCCCCCCCAGGAATGCCCCCGGCGCCAGGAACAACGCCTTCAACCACAACACATTTCCAAGAACAATATGGGAGATGGTGCCCACAAACGCAGACAACATAATCGCAAACATCGATGTTGCCGTTGCAATGTGAGGCGGGAAGGTGAGCAGCAGCACCATGGTCGGAACCAGGATGGATCCGCCGCCAATTCCCAATAGCGATGACAGAAAGCCTGTTACGAAACTGACCGACATGCCAAACCCGCGATGAAAGGAATATTTGTGCAGGGTTCCCGTAGCGTCGGTAAACTCCCTTGTTACGGTGGGAGACAGGAAATTTCTGGCCGGTTTGGTGGGTTTGAAAAGCAGGAAAATCGAAATCGACATCAGAAACAAACCAAACACCACATAGAACACCTTGCTGGTGAATGATTCCGCCAGAATGGCCCCAATGATGGAACCCGGAACCATCAGCAGAGCAAACCAGGCCCCGCTTTGAAAGTCGACTTTCTTCTGTTTTGAATAAGCAATGGTACTGGATATGGAATTTATGAACAATACCGCCATGGATGTTCCGATGATCAATTCCGGCTGATAATCGTACAGGTAAATCAGAAACGGAATCATGATGAACCCGCCGCCAAGCCCCACAATCGAACCTGTAAATCCTGCAAGCGTACCGATCAGAAAAAGCCACAAGCTGTCCAATGATAAAATTTCCAAGGGCGTCCTCTCCTGCTGACAATTCTCCAAATTTCTCTCTTTAAACATACCACAATTCGGTTGATTGTCGAGCCAAGACAAACTTATGGAGAAGTCAGTGTAACCTTATCGACACGACACGAGTCAGGTAAGGTGAAGCAGGAAATTTTTCCGGAGAAGGCGGTCTGACATGAAAAAGAAACTTGGTTTAGTGGCTGTTGTGTTGATTCTGGCAGCGGGGCTTTCGTTTGGGCCTGTCTCCTCAAAAGAGCCTGTGGCCAACGGGGAAACTTCTGCAATCGAATCAAATGAAGACATTCTTCGTTTCCATTCGAAAGAGGAGATCGTCAGAACCATCAAGGAGCATTTGGAGAAAAACCGGACGATGTACAAAGGGGAGGTTGTGAACGAAGCAATGACCGGTGCTTCCGAAAGTGCCGGAGTTCCATCCTCGGCTGACATGGCAGTCAAATCCGCCCATTCCACAACCAATGTGCAGGTGCAAGGGGTGGACGAGGCGGATATCGTGAAAACGGATGGAATCTACATCTATCATCTGAGAGAGAGGGAACTCGTAATTTCGAAAGCATATCCGGCAGAAAGCTTTGAAGTGTTCAGTCGTATCAAACTGGCCGGGAATTTCGATCCCCGGGAGTTGTTTGTGGAGGGCAAGCGGGTCGCCGTGTTGGGGATCACCCATGATGTGCGGATGCTGCACTCGCAGTCGGAAACAAAGGATTCGATCTACCCCGTTCACGATACTGCAACCTCCGTATTGATCTATGATGCAACAGACAGGAAGAATCCTGAACTGGTGCGGCAGATTGATTTGCAGGGGCAATATGTATCCTCCCGCAAAATCGGGGACCGGCTCCATATGGCAACGAACCAGTATGTACGCATCTATTCGAATCCCGATCATCCCATCCTGGAGGAACACTTTCTGCCGAAGTACCGGGACTCGGTGAAAAGCGGGGAATTTGCACCGCTTGATGTCAAGCACATCTATCATTTTCCCGGTGACAGCTCCAGTCAATACTTGAATTTGGCTTCCGTGTCCCTTTCCGATGCCAACGCTCCTGTTGCCGTTTCCAGTTACCTGGGTGGCGGAAGGCAGATGTACATGTCAGAAAAGAACATGTACATTGCGAAATCCGACTGGACCGGTTCATGGGAATCCCAGAAATCCCGCAAGGAGAATACCTCACTTTACAAGTTTGCGGTGACGGAAAACGGCCTTGTCTACAAAGGAAGGGGGGAAGTTCCGGGCAGGCTGTTGAACCAATTTTCAATGGATGAACACAAGGGCTATTTGCGCGTTGCCACAACCACAGACATGTTCAATGAGAAGCAGGAAAACAACCTGTACGTATTGGACGGCAATCTGAATGTGACAGGCAGGGTTGAGGGGCTGGCCAGGGGAGAGAGAATCTATTCGGTGCGGTTTATGGGGGATCGGGGCTATGTGGTTACGTTCAAGAACGTGGATCCCTTGTTCACCCTTGATCTGAAAGATCCGAAACAACCAAAGGTTATGGGCGAATTGAAAATTCCGGGTTTTAGCAATTACCTGCATCCCTACGATGAGAATCATGTGATCGGTTTCGGCCGCGATACCGAAGAGAAAACCTTGCCGGACGGTCGCACGGTTGCGGTGCAGAAAGGAATCAAGCTGTCCATGTTTGACGTCTCCGATATGAAGAATCCCAAGGAACTGTTCACAACGGTAGTTGGGGACCCATTCACCCACTCGCCGCTGCAGAACGACCACAAAGCACTGCTGTTCTCGAAGGAGAAGAACCTGTTCGCGTTTCCAGTGATTCGATACAACAATGAGCAAGATGCCTTCTACGGTTTCTACGTCTACGGCATCGACTTGCGGAACGGGTTTGGCCTGAAGGGGAAAGTGGACATGCGGGACAACGTGAAGTATGGCAACTGGCCGCAGCGGATGATCTACATTGGGGACACCTTATATTCCATCTCGAATGATATCTACAAGTTTCATGATGCAAGGACGTTGGAAGAGGTTCGCAATGCCCATATGTTCTACAACCACCTCAACCGCAAGTGATTGTTGATGGCACAAGCGTTAAAGTTTCAGTTTTTCAAGGGTCTTATTGTTGGAGCGCAAAAGGAAAATCAGAATGTGCTGATTATCCCGGGCCCCGTCTCCTCCAGAAAGAGAAGGGAACCTATCTATACGTGATGGACGCAAGATGGGAAGAAGGCAGTTCGGCATATGTTTTTGGAGTTCACGATGAATAATGTTGTTAGCCCCTCTCATTGACGGTAAATTCGGAACCGACAATGACGGGGGCTAATTTGTTTTGTCACTGACATGGCGGTGGCGTTTCCTATT
>NZ_BDUF01000075.1 GCF_002335525.1 Effusibacillus lacus | reverse complement strand
ACACCCGTTCCCATCCCGAACACGGAAGTTAAGCTCTCCAGCGCCGATGGTACTTGGGCACGAGCCCCGGGAGAGTAGGTCGTCGCTAGGCAATGAAACACTTGGACTTTAAATAAAGTCCAAGTGTTTTTTTGTTGGAGATCAACAGGGCGATAATGGATGGCCCCCGATTACTCGAACTTGACACGGTGACGAGTTAGAAGATCAATACCTCAAGGTTGGATTTGAAAGTGGACGACCGGAGTATCAAGATTTGGAAAAGTCCCCCCCAAAATGCCTACTAGGAATGCTATAATGAGACATGCGATATAAGGAGTGTTGATTGTTTGCCAAATTCATGTTTTCTGATTGTGGACGGGAGTTCCCTTTTGGTAAGAGCCTATTTTGCAACCGCCTATTCAGGACAACTCATGCAAACCAAGAGCGGAGTCTGCACCAATGGGATACATGGGTTTTTACATATGCTGACGGGTGCCTGCGAAATCATTCGGCCCAGCCATCTATTTATCGCCTGGGATGTTTCCCGCGATACCTTCCGGCGAGAGATTTTTCCTCAATATAAAGCAACAAGGGGCGAACTTCCGGTGGAGCTTCTCCCGCAGTTTGATCTCGCACAGCAAGTCCTGAAGGACTTGGGGGTAGCCCAATATTCCCATCCGCGTTTTGAAGCGGACGACCTCATCGGAAGCATGGCTCGTATAGCGGAACGTCAGGGGCATTCTGCCACCATTCTCACCGGGGATCGCGATTCGCTTCAACTCATAACAGATTTGGTGACTGTGGCAATAACCAAAAAAGGAATCAAGGAACTTGAATATTATACCCCCACTCGTCTTCATGAAGAATTGCGCATTCAGGCGGATCAGATCCGTGACTTGAAAGCCTTAATGGGAGATGCAAGCGATAACATACCGGGCGTATCTGGGATCGGAGAAAAGACCGCTTTAAAACTGCTGCTCGAACACGGTACAATTGAGAATCTGTTTGAAAATCTGCATACTGTTAAAGGAAAGCTGCGTGAAAAGCTCGAATTGCACCGGGACAGTGCTTTCCTCTCCAAAAAATTGGCCACAATTGTGACAGACATACCTATGGAACTCGATGTCGCAGATTGCCGGATGCAATTCCTATTGGATCAAGCAAAAGACCGCTTGCTGGACTTGGAGTTGCACAGGGTGATCCAACAATTGCAGCGGCTGACAGAGATTGCTTGAACCGCTCTTCACCGAATCGATTCGGAATACCGAATCGGTTTTTTGTTTGTACTGCGTTTTTCGACCCCCAGAAATCATTTCTTCAATTCGCATTTTTTGGTAGTGAGGTTGCATCAAGGTGTGACCTTATATTGTGGAGAGGTGAGATTTCATGAAGCGAATGAGGAAATTCTTATCCGGGGTTGCAGCAGCGTCGATGATTCTTGGGGTCGCAGGAACCGCATCAGCCGATTCCAACAAGAGTCAATCCAAACATGTCAATTTTCATTCCCAGAACGGCAATGTGAAAATTGACATCCGATTTAAAGACTCCAACGAAGCGGAGTGGGCGTTGCGCTACATAACTTCCATGCAAGCTGAAGGAGTTTTCAGTGGGTATGAAGACGGAACGTTCCGTCCCAACCAAGCGATTAACCGGATTGAAGCCGTAGTGGCTGCTGTTCGTCTCATGGGTCTTGAGGCTGAAGCGAAGGCTAAGGGGGATGTGGATCTCAACTTCAAGGACGCCGCCAAGATCAAAAGAGAGTACGGTTGGGCAACGGGATATGTTGCTGTCGCTTTGGAAAAGGGTCTGTTCGATTCAGTTGAAAACGAACTTCAGCCTGGAAGAGAAGCCAGCCGCTTGTGGGTAGCGACCCTGTTGGTGCGGGCATTGGGCTATCAAGATGATGCGCTGGAATTGATGAACACCGAACTGGAATTTAAAGACAAAGACCAGATTCCGGCGGGTGCCGTAGGGTACATTGCGGTTGCAGTCCGGGAGGGGATTCTGACCGGTTATGAAGACCGCACATTCCGGCCTAACAAGCCTGTCACGCGCGCTGAAATGGCCGCACTGCTCCATCGTGCCGGGGAAAAACTTCCCTGGGAGTACAAACTGAAGAAAAAAGCCCACAACTTCTGGTTTGAGGGTACGGTAACCGACATTGATGACGATTCCATTACGATTGAAGACGAAAAAGGCCGTGACACAACACTCGAAATAACCGACCACACGCTTGTATTCAATGATCGGAATCGGCTGGACACATCGAATATTGATGTCGGGGACGAGGTTGAGATTTGGGCGCTTGCCGGGCGGGCCCTATTGATTGAGATTGAAGAAGAAGCCGAACAGGACATCGAAGAGATCAAAGGAACGGTTCAGTCAATCACCCGGGTATCGGATTGGGACGATTCCAGACAATACCGGCTTGTAATTGATACGGATAACGATGACCGGGAAACGGTATGGATAACCGCCAGCACCAAAATTGAGATTGAAGGGGATTCGACACCCACAGCGGGCGAGATTGAAGAGGGAGACCGTGTCGAAATTCAAGCAAGAGGCGCTTATGCAGTTGAGGTTGAAGTCGAAAAAGATGACGACGACAATCAGTGGGAAGGTGAATTTGAAGTTAAAGGCACCATTGTCAACATGACTTCCTCCACAATCACCATTAAGGACGAAAACAACAAGCAGTGGAAGTTTGAACTGGCAGACGACCTCGAAATCAAGTATGAAGATTTGGATGATAACTGGATGCACTTGCGTCAGGGAACCAAGGTTAAACTGCAAGGTGAAGACGCGATGGTAGAGGTAATTACAATTTTGGATGTGGATGATGAGGAGTAAATTGTAAGACGGGGGCATTTCCCCGTCTTTTTTAAGTTTTGCGGAAAAAAGCCGTTACTTCATCCCGATTGTGGAAGAGTTGCTTAATACTCACACATGTCAAGTCAGGCTCCAGCACTCTGACAAAATCGTCAATGGTTTTTCGAATTTTCTTGTGCATGAGCTTGATGGTAATGACGGCAATACCTCTTTTTTTCAGGCTGTACAAGTGTTTTGAAACAAGTTTGGCTGTATGCATGGGGTCCCAACTCATATCACAGGTCAAAACCTCAAAAGCGTCAGGTCCAAACATAGTATCAGACACGTTCGTTTTACAAAAAATAAGATTGGGATGATTTAATAATGCAGGTTCCAATTCGCCTGTGTCGACTGCCGTGACGTGAAGTCCCTGATCCAGTAAATAGGATGACCAGCCACCAGGAGCAGCCCCCAGGTCAAGGGCTGATGAATATTCGGAAAGGCGGATGTCAAAGACCAGGCAGGCTTCTTCCAGTTTAAAACGGGAACGTGATGTTTGATTCTCCGCTTTTTGCAGCCGGATCATTCCGCCCGGCCAATCTGACAGGTTTTCGTAAGGTTTGGAGATGCCGATATAAGCCCGGTTGAAAGCAAGATAGATGGATACGACGGAATCTGCCTGTTGAACAACCGGAATCAAACCATTTTCCGTAAAAAAAGGATCCAGCGCTTCCTTAACCCCATATGGGGTATAACCGAAGTTCAATCCGCTTGCCCGTCGAACCTGGACAGAAACCCTATCACCCGTTTGAAAGCGATCCATTCGGGAAAGAAGATATTCAATTAAGATTAGCAGATCATTCTTGGTACGATTGATTTCCAATACATCGTCGACAGGTTGAATATGCCTGGTAAAAATAGGGTCCGCAGCCCTTGCCAAATCAGAGAATTGACTAAACGAAACAGAGGTATGCACCAGATAAACTCCCATATCCAAGGCAGATCTTCCGGACAATGCAGGGTCGATTTTTTTAAGTTCATCAAAAGAATGTGTTATGTAGTCCGATGCACAACTGACAATGATAGAATAGAGATTGCTCAGCGGGGGTCATCCTTTCTGGGGAAGATACTTGTATCCTACCCATACGAACCGGTTAAAAGCAAGTTTTATTGCGATGAATCAAACAGAATAGGTGAGATATTGAGGTGTAGTAACAATCAATCATGAATTTTGTGTTGTTTTGTGCGATTCCTTCTGTTGAGTTTTCCTATGTCGGCATGGTATTATAAATTCTGTCGCTGCGGTGATGCGGTTGACAGCAGATTGATGAGTGTGGTATTTTTAAAAAGTCGCTTTTAATGAGCCATTAGCTCAGTCGGTAGAGCACCTGACTTTTAATCAGGGTGTCGATGGTTCGAGTCCATCATGGCTCACCAGAATGCTCTTCGGGGCTCCCGCGAAGTACCTGAATTTCACTTCGAAGCTGAGGGTCGCTTCGCGGGGTGTCGTGCGGAAGTAGCTCAGCGGTAGAGCATCGCCTTGCCAAGGCGAGGGCCGCGGGTTCGATCCCCGTCTTCCGCTCCATCGATGGGCGATGTGGTTATTGGCCGCACGCCCTCCCGAAATGCGACCGTGGCGGAATCGGCAGACGCGCACGTTTGAGGGGCGTGTGGGATATCCCGTGGTGGTTCAAGTCCACTCGGTCGCACCACTTGTGAATTTCGGGGTTCCCACGAAGTACCCGGAATTTGCTGCAAATGTTTACGTCACTTCGTGGAGTGATTTGTGCCCTTAGCTCAGCCGGATAGAGCGTTTGACTACGAATCAAAAGGTCGGGAGTTCGAATCTCTCAGGGCACGCCATTTATAACTACTTTGGATCTGCTGGTGCCTGCGGATTCGAACGTGGGAGTTCGTCGGAGCGATACATCGATAGCATTTGCTTCGCAGCCGGGTGATCTTCCCGTATCTCTCAGGGCACGCCATATGCAGTTTTTTCGGGGTTCCCGCAATTGTACTCGGTGTAAGCTGCAACGCATTGCTTCACTTTGCCCCTGGGGATAGGTTGTCACTAAGCGACGAGTCGCTAAGTGCAACTTTATGGGGGTGTTTCGGGGATATAGCTCAGTTGGTAGAGCACCTGCCTTGCAAGCAGGGGGTCAGCGGTTCGAATCCGCTTATCTCCACCAGACAGGTATTCCTCGATAGCTCAGCGGTAGAGCATCCGGCTGTTAACCGGAGGGTCGTAGGTTCGAACCCTACTCGAGGAGCCATCCATGCTTCCATAGCTCAGTCGGCAGAGCGCATCCATGGTAAGGATGAGGTCACCAGTTCGATTCTGGTTGGAAGCTCCAGGAAGGAAAGGGCCCATCAAAGTGACGTGAAAGCGATGCGGCTTACACCGACTTTGATGGGGACCCGAAAATACGTTAATAAAACCTTCGGCGCGTTGGAGAAGTGGCTTAACTCACCGCCCTTTCAAGGCGGCATTCACGGGTTCGAATCCCGTACGCGTCACCATCTTTGAATCCGCTACGGGATTCGAGTAACCAGGGTTCGTCGGAGCGTTGCTTCGGAAGCTCTGCTGCGCAGCCGGGTGGTTTTCCCGTATCCCGTACGCGTCACCATCTTTGGAAGCTTAGCTCAGCTGGGAGAGCATCTGCCTTACAAGCAGAGGGTCGGCGGTTCGATCCCGTCAGCTTCCACCAAAGAGGATGAAGGAGGGCCGGCTAAGAGCGGTGACATTCGTGTCACAAGGTCGGCCCGACGACATCCTGTCGTCGCGGGGTGGAGCAGTTGGTAGCTCGTCGGGCTCATAACCCGAAGGCCGCAGGTTCGAGTCCTGTCCCCGCAACCAACCATGGAGCTGTGGTGTAGTGGCCTAACATGCCCGCCTGTCACGCGGGAGACCGCGGGTTCGAATCCCGTCAGCTCCGCCACTATGGATCTCGTCAGGGATTCGAGGAACCAATCACCAAAGAAATTCATCAGTTTTGATGGGTTTTTTTATATTTGCGGGTGTAGTTCAATGGTAGAACTCCGGCTTCCCAAGCCGGCAGCGTGGGTTCGATTCCCATCACCCGCTCCAACAGCGCGGAGGGATACCGAAGTGGTCATAACGGGGCGGTCTTGAAAACCGTTAGGGTGCAAGCCCACGGGGGTTCGAATCCCTCTCCCTCCGCCAAAAAAACAATACTTCTATGTGCAAGGGAGAGGGTGAGAACCCCGGGGTTCGTCGGAGCTAATCTTCGATAGAATTTACTACGCAGCCGGGTGGTTTTCCCGTATCCCTCTCCCTCCGCCAAAAAAAACAATATAAAAAACAATACTTCTATGTACTGGGAGAGGGTGAGAACCCCGGGGTTCGTCGGAGCTAATCTTCGATAGAATCTACTGCGCAGCCGGGTGGTGTTCCCGTATCCCTCTCCCTCCGCCAAATAATGCGCTCTGCGATTTGCAGGGCATTTTTTGTGTATGGAGATGGATGGGAACAGGAGTCGTCAAAGTATATTGACAAAGACGGCCATGGTTGATAAGATGGTTGAAACCATTGGAAGTCAAGAATGAGAGCAGAGTAGAGGAAGAGAGAAGAGCGAGTGCAGCAGAGCCGAGGAATGCGGGATCTTGTTATTCAGGACCAGCTTCTTTTGAGGCTGGTCTTTGCTGTTTTTCCAGAGAGTTGAGTGGAGCGAGAGGAGAGGAGACAGATGATAGGAGTTATTGACAATTATGATTCATTCACCTACAACCTTGTCCAGTATCTGAGAGAGTTTGGTTGCGATGTGAAGATCTTTCGCAACGACAAGGTAACGGTATCTGAACTGGCGGGGTTGCCTTTGACCCATCTTCTTGTATCGCCGGGGCCATGTACACCGGATGATGCAGGGATTTCGATGGAGGCTATCCGGTTTTTTGCAGGAAAGATTCCGATTCTGGGCGTATGTCTGGGGCATCAGTCGATCGGGCAGGTTTTTGGAGGCAAGATTGTGAAAGCGAGAAAGATGATGCACGGCAAGACCTCACTGATTTCACATACGGGTTCAGGGGTGTTTGAAACCCTCCCGAACCCGTTTCGCGCTACACGCTATCATTCCCTGGTGATTGAACCGGAAAGTGTGCCCGATTGCCTTGAGGTCCTGGCGCAGTCTGAAGACGGAGAGGTCATGGCGGTTCGCCATAAGGAATTTGCCATAACAGGTGTGCAGTTTCACCCGGAAAGCATCCTGACCGAAGGCGGCAAGACCATAATTCGCAACTTCCTGAACCAACGTGAGAGGATTTTTGTATGAAGACGATAAACCGCCTGCTGAAAGTGCAAACTCAAGAAAAATACTATCCCCGAACGATAGAAGCGTTTCAGGTATTCCGTAAGCTTCATGCCAAATATGGGGCAACATGCGCATTCCTGCTGGATTCGGTGACGGACTTGAAAAGCCGCTATTGTTCCTCGGTTATTGGACTGTTTCCGTTGGTGGCATGCCGTTTGAAGGGGCACTACCTTCAGCTGGAGGGTCACGAATCCATTGTGCCTGTCCTGGCGGACAATCTTCGTGCCAAAGGATACCTGCTGCCTGCTTTTGAAGGACCTTTGCCGCCGCTTCTGGATGCAATTCAAAAGAGTTTTGAACTGCAGCAACCGGATCTGAAGCCATATTCTTTTGGTTTTATCGGGTATTTTGCCTATGATGCGATTCGTTATTTTGAAGACATTCCCAACACCACTGTGGATGACCGTGGATTGGACGATGTATTGCTCCAAATCCACCAGGTAATTTTCCATTTCGAACCCGACCGGATCCGTATTGTCATTAATGAGATACCGGGGGTGGAAACACCCGATTTTTCGGAACTGGAAGCGCTTCTTGCAAGTGACGAACCTCCTGCGTTTAAAGGGTTTGACCCGGCAGGTTTGGTTATCCAGGAAGATGTCAAGAAAGAACAATATCTTGAACGGGTGAACAGGGCCAAGGAATACATCCGGGAAGGCGATATTTTTCAGGTGGTGCTTTCCAAGCGTGACAGGGTGATTGGAGAGATTGATCCCTTGTTGGTTTACCAACGGTTAAAAGAAGTGAATCCGTCCCCATACATGTTCTATGTTGATTACGGAGAGTACAGGATCTTCGGTGCCAGTCCGGAAATGCAGATTCGTATGGAAAACGGGATTGCCCAAATGAGGCCGATTGCGGGCACAACGAAAGGCAAAGGGTCAACAGAGGATGAAAACCGCCGGTTAATTGAGAACCTCCTTGGCGATGAGAAAGAGAAAGCGGAACACCTGATGCTTGTGGACCTTTGCCGGAACGACTTGGGGAGGGTATGCAAGGCTGGATCCATTCATGTTAAGGACTTTATGGTTGTCGAAGAGTATTCACACGTTTTTCATATTGTTTCGACCGTAGAGGGGGAAGTGGAGAAGCAAGTCTTGCCGTTTGACGTGTTCCTTTCAACCTTTCCCGCCGGGACATTGTCCGGAGCCCCGAAGGTACGGGCAATGGAAATCATCGACGAACTGGAACACCTGTCACGCGGTCCTTACGGAGGCGTCATTGGATTTATGGATTTCTTGGGCAACATGAATACGGCCATTGTAATTCGGACGATTGTCAACAAGGACGGAGTATCCTATCTTCAGGCCGGAGCCGGAATTGTAGCCGATTCCGTACCCGAAAACGAATGGAACGAATGTGATCATAAGCTTCGCGCTCTCAAAACAACAGTCTTTTCCTGATACTTTTCCGCATCTTTCCTTGACCCATAAGAGAAGCTAAAGCTTGGGAGGTGTCTTCCTTTGAAGCTGAAAACTTCTCTTTTTTCTTTGCTTATGGCAGGTTTCCTGACGGTGCCATTTCCTTGGGACTCCTGCATTGTAGTGGACAAGTCTGCCAAAAAACTTACCTACTATACGTATTCTATACCTGTACGGACTTTTCCCGTAGCCACGGGCAAAACGGAAGAGGACACCCCGGTCGGCACTTTTCCGGTTGTTATGCTGGTAAAAAACCCCTGGTACCTGAAAAAGGATATCCCCGGCGGTCATCCGGATAACCCCCTGGGAACCAGGTGGATCGGTTTGGAAGTCCCCGGGACAGATGGTTCCAAATATGGCATCCATGGGACCAATCAGCCGACTTCAATTGGCACTAACGGATCGTCGGGTTGCATACGTATGAAAAATGGCGATGTAAACTGGATTTATCGATATGTGCGCGTGGGAACCATGGTAGAGATTATTCCTTAAAGATCTCCTGAAGTTGTAAAGTGTGCTATAATGAAACTTATTCGATGACAGTAAGGTGATCAGACAGATGGAAACAGTTGGGAGACGGAATGGAAAGAAGTCCTTCCACAAGCGGAAAGGGTTTGCATATACGTTGCTTTTCTTTGCAGTCATGTTTTTTGCCGGGGTCGGCTATTATGCCTATTCGTTTTATGATTTTGTCAAGAGCACTTCCAAACCAAACCCTTTAAGCCAAACGGGGGAAGATTGGACAGGGACTGAGCGGGTCAATATTGCCTTGTTGGGAGTCGATTCCCGTCCGGGGGAGGGGCCGCCCCGCGCGGATACAATGATGGTTCTAAGCATTGATCCCCAAACCAGGGATGTGGCTTTGTTCTCCATCATGCGGGATACGTACTACAAGGTCCCGGGTTACGGATTCAGGAAAATCAACGAAGCGCATGCGCTTGGCGGCCCGGAACTTGTTGTCGAGACACTGTCCAAATTCATGCAGATCAAGATCCACTATTATGTAAAGACCGATTTTAAAGGCTTTGAAAATATTGTGGATGTGCTTGGCGGCATCAACATGTATGTGGAAAAAAACATGTATTGGCCGGATGACGGCCCTTACGATATTAATCTGAAAAAAGGACAGCAGCATCTCAACGGCAAACAGGCACTGATGTATGTCCGCTTCCGTAATGACGAGTTGGGCGACTATACCAGAACAGAGCGGCAGCGGAAGTTCCTGGCGACACTTGCCAAGGAACTGAAAACAACCAATTCTCTTCTGAAAATGCCCGAGATCCTAAAAGCGGTTTCGGATGACATCGAGACGAACATGACGTTTAATGACATGATGAAACTTGGCAAACTGGCATACAATATTGACCTGGCCTCCCTTGACTCGGTGCAGTTGCCTCCGAAGATGGATTCCACAGGAACGAAATTTGCACTTCTGGACACTCAGCGAGACGGAGCTTCCGTGATCATTCCCGATCTATATGAGACGCGCCTGCTGGTCCACAAAATTTTAAACACAGGCAAAACGGTCGTAAAAACCAAAGATGATCAGGAACCAATGGTGCACGAAACACGGCCGGCTCAAACCGCAACTCCCTCGCCCAAGCCCGATGAGGCGGCGCCGGATTCCAAAACAAACGGTACAGGAACGAAGGCTGGGGAAAACACCAATTCCAATGACAAAACTTCCGGACAGTCCAATTCGGGTACGACAAAGAACGGAACGGGCGGCAGCAGTTCGAAACCGGGAGGAACAACCCAAGGCGGCAGCACGGGAGGCTCCACGCCGAATGGTACTGGATCTACATCTGGCGGAAGTACGGGGGGCAACACCTCCGGTGCAACTAAACCCGGAGACGGTACCACCGGCGGAAGCGGCGGCACAAATTCCGGTAGCGGATCGACTGGTTCCGGATCCGGCGGCAGCAGCATTGTGCCAATACCGGTTACCCCCTGATCTCAAGTTTCCGACATCTTAAGAGCCCCTTTAACGGGGCTCTTTCTATTGCGGGATTGGGGGGGACAGGCTATCATAAAGAAAAAGGTGAATTCAATCGAGGAGGCTTTTTTTTTGCAGACCTGGAGAGTATGGACGGCAATTTACGCAGCTAAGATCACGAAAAGGCTCCTTTCCCTGTTAGGGCGTAAAGGCACCACCCTGCCGGGAGCTGTGGCTCTCCGCATCTGTCCCGATTTGCTGAATTATTACGGGAAAAAATTGGCGGGACAAGTCGTGCTGGTAACGGGAACCAATGGGAAGACGACCACCAGCAACCTTTTAACCAATTTTCTCAGGAAAGACGGAAGGAATGTGGTCTCCAATTCGCTGGGGGCCAATCTGATTCAAGGAATTGCTGCGGCTTTGATAGAGGGTGTTTCAGGTTCCGGCGGCAAGCAGTCAGCCGTATTGGAAGTGGACGAGGCAACCATTGCGAAGGTGATTCAACCGCTTAAACCGTCGGCGGTGATCGTGACCAATTTTTTCCGGGATCAAATGGATCGTTACGGAGAAGTGGATACGGTTGTAAATATGGTGGGGGATGCCCTTCAACTGTCGCCTGCGGAAACCACAGTCATCCTCAATGCGGACGATCCGCTGGTTTCATCAATTGCGCCTGACGGCAAGAAAGTCCTGTATTATGGGGTGCAATCCTCGGACATCGACATGGACGAGCAGGGTGAGGTACGGGACGGCAAATTTTGCCGGAAGTGCGGTTCCACCCTACATTACAGCCTGTATCATTATGGCCAACTGGGATTTTTCAAGTGTCCGGTCTGTGATTTTCAGCGAAGGATTCCCGACCAGGCCGCTGAACGCGTACGGCTGCATGAAGGAGGAATCCGGTTTGATCTTGACGGGAGTACAGGGTTCCTGCATTCACCCGCCTTCTACAATGTTTACAACGCCTTGGCAGCCATCACAGCAGCCAAGGTTCTCGGGGTTAAACAACAAGTGGTGGAACGGGAAATGCAAGGACTCAGCACCGGTCTTGGGCGAATGGAACGAATTGTGACCAATGGCAATCAGGATACCATGCTGGCACTTGTGAAAAACCCCACCGGGTGCAACCAGGTTCTGAGAGTGGTCAGCCAGATGGAGAAACCTGTGGACATGGTGTTTATTCTGAATGACCGGTACGCAGACGGGACGGATGTGTCCTGGATCTGGGATACCCACCTCGAGCGGTTGCGTGAGCAAAAATGCCTGCGCCGGATTGTGGCGGCAGGAACACGGGCGCATGACATGGCGGTACGGTTTAAATATGCGGGGTTGGGCGACATCACGACCATTTGCGAAGGAGACCTGGAAGCTGTGGACCGGGCTCTGGGTGAACTGCCAGCCGATCACACCCTGTTTATCTTATCGACCTACACATCTCTCTATGCGGTTCGGGATCATCTCTTGGCGAAAGGTCGTGCTGCAGTTGAAGCTTAAGATTGGGTATCTCTATTCGGACCTGCTCGAAGTTTACAGCGATCGGGGAAACGTGACCGTTTTGCAAAAGCGGGCCGAATGGCGCGGAATTGAAGTGGAGGTTGACCGGATCACCATTGGCGACAATGCGGATCTGACCGACTATGACCTGCTTTTCTCGGGGGGAGGAGAGGACAGGGAGCAATTGCTTGTTGCGGAAGACTTGCTGAGGAAGCGGGAATCCCTGTTTAAAGCTGTGGAATCGGGCACGGTGATCCTAACCATATGTGGAAGCTACCAGTTGTTGGGACATTACTTTGAGACGATTGGCGGCAACCGGATTGAAGGTGTTGGCTTGCTTGACCTTTACACGATCGGAGGAAAAAAACGGCTTGTCGGAAACGCGGTGGGAAAACTCGATTTTTTGGGATCGGATCTGACCTTGGTGGGCTATGAAAATCATTCGGGACGAACCTATCTGGGACCTGGCGTGACACCGCTGGCCCAAGTGGTTGCAGGGTTTGGAAACAACGGGGAAGACGGTCAAGAAGGGGTGGCCCAGGGGAATGTTTTTGGCACCTACCTGCACGGCCCACTGTTATCCAAGAACCCTGTCTTTGCAGATCACCTGCTGACCATGGCACTTGCAAGAAGAACGGAGAACCCGCGTCTCCAACCGCTTGACGACAGTTGGGAACTGCGGGCTCATGATTACGTGGTGAAGCAGTTTATGCAGACCGGCCGCCGGTAAATAGGGCAAACAAGGCGGATTTGAAGTTTTTGTTTCAAAATCCGGTACTTTGCAGATTGAAAATTTGGCCTGCCCATGGTACCATATCACTTGTCGCCAAAAAGCAGACGACAACTGGCGGCAAGTGTTTCTAACCCGGAGAGATGTCCGAGTTGGTCGAAGGAGCACGATTGGAAATCGTGTAGGCGTTAACCGCGTCTCGGGGGTTCGAATCCCCCTCTCTCCGCCATGGTACAAAGAATGGCTCGGTAGCTCAGTTGGTGAGAGCGACGGATTCATAACCCGTAGGTCGGGGGTTCGATTCCCTCCCGAGCCACCATTTACGCAATACCATCCTTGGAGTGATGGCCGAGTAGGTCGAAGGCGCTCGCCTGCTAAGCGAGTATACGGGGTAAACCCGTATCGAGGGTTCGAATCCCTCTCACTCCGCCAGTTGAACACCCTGTATTCGCAGGGTGTTTTGTTTTTTGAGATGGTATAATATTTTAGGAATTATGGCCGCCATTGCAGCAAGTATGATGGTTTGGTTTAAACGCAAAGGATGGTTCTAAAGGATTACTAAAGGAGAAGTTGTCAACATGAAATATGACGTAATCGTGATCGGGGGAGGACCTTCCGGGTTAATGGCTTCCATTGCGGCAGGAATGCATGGAGCCAAGGTGCTGTTGATTGACAAAGGGGACAAACTTGGCAGGAAACTTGCCATCTCCGGTGGTGGAAGATGCAACGTCACCAACAACAAGGAATTGGAAGAGCTGATCAAAAACATTCCGGGAAACGGCCGCTTCTTGTACAGTTCCTTCTCAAACTTTAACAACCGGGATATTATCAGCTTCTTTGAGGACCTTGGCATCAAACTGAAGGAGGAAGACCGGGGCAGGATGTTTCCCGTTTCGAACAAGGCAAGGGATGTGGTGGAAGCTCTTATAGGAAAAGTGAAAGAGGTTGGCACTGAGATCCGGGTAAACTCCCCGGTTAAACACGTCTTGTATGATCAGGGGCAGGTAGCCGGCATCCTGCTATCCAGTGGACAGAAACTGGAGTCCCCCAATGTGGTGGTGGCGGTGGGAGGAAAATCGGTTCCGCACACAGGCTCCACTGGGGATGGCTATGTGTGGGCACAACAAGCCGGACACACCATCACAGAGTTGTATCCGACAGAGGTTCCCATCACTCTGAGCGATGGCTTTATCAGGCAGCGATTGCTGCAAGGGTTGTCGCTTCGAAACATTCATCTGTCCGTCTACAATGCCAAAGGGAAAAAGATGATCGAACATGAAGGGGACATGATCTTTACCCATTTCGGCATTTCGGGGCCCGCTGCCCTTCGTTGCAGCCAATTCGTAGTGAAGGCCCTGAAGCAATCCGGGGGCAAAGACGTGAACATGTCCATCGATTTCTATCCTGACAAAACCCCGGATGGGATCTACAAGGAAACTTATCTAATCGCCAAAAAAGAACCGAAGAAAGCGATCAAGAACGTGCTCAAGGGGTATCTGCCCGAAAGAATCATCCCGCTTGTGCTTGATCAGGCAGGGCTTCAACCGGACATCACATTCGACAACATTCCCAAGGCCAATTGGCAAAAAATGGCCAGCATCCTGAAGCAATTTTCGCTTCATGCAAATGGGACCTTGTCTCTGGAGGAGGCTTTTGTCACTGGCGGCGGGGTTCATCTGAAGGAGATTGAGCCAAGGACCATGCAGTCCAAGTTGATGCCGGGGCTGTTTTTCTGCGGGGAAATCCTTGATGTTCACGGTTATACGGGGGGCTACAACATCACGGCTGCCTTCAGCACGGGTTATACGGCAGGCAAGAGCGCGGCCGAAAGAGCTCTCGGAATTGAGGATGTTGCCAAGCAGCATTAAAGACGCGAAGGGCTGCCCAAAAAATGGACAGCCCCTTCTTAACAGCAACTTCCTGAATATGCTTCGTACAAGCTTTATTTATTCTGCGGCAAGATTTTCGTAAGCTTTGACCACACGATCCCATTCCTGGTCATCTTCGATGTCGATCAGGTATTCCTCGCCGTTTTCGTCAGATTCAACACGAAGAATAACGGCTTCCCCTTCTTCCTGGTCATGCGGGACCAGAATCGCGTAGTTTTTCCCTTCAAGTTCCAGTACATCGACGATGACAAATTCATGCTCGTTGCCTTCATCATCCGTAAGGATTACTACATCATGTTCATGATCGTGGTCACAATCGGGACCATGCACGTGGTTATGGTCGGTCATTTGAGTTCCTCATTTCCTTTAATTTCAAAACCCTGCTCCATCATATCATGGTAAAACTTTCAACGTCAAATTCAAATCCGGCAAAAAAGGGAGAACGAACCGTTCTCCCGTATCCTGCTTATCTTCAGCCGCCACCGCCGGTTGGCTTTGGCATGGGAACACCGTTAACCTTCCCGGTAATGCAGTTTGCCAAAACTGTTGTAACCGATTGCAGCAGATCATCAACCTTGGCGCACGCTTCCTTGAAACTGACCACCTCGGGGAAGCCATCCAACTCTTCAATCGTCCGGGAAATGGATTCCTCAAGTCCTTTGAGGTGGGGACCCTGGCTGTATTCCTTCAGCCGGTCATATTCTGTCTGCATTTCGCGCAGTTTCCGAAGCAGTGGTTGAATCTCCGGATGTTCTTCCATCAGGTCTTTCGCTTTTTTATATGCATCCACTTCAGGGGACTCAGCGATCAGGCTGCCCAACTCATAAGCCTGTCCCCAAAGTTCATTGTGATCGGTCATCTGATACTCCTCCTTGGCGCCATCTGTATCGGGATCCAGTTTCCAGTATAGAACAAAAGCCCGTGGGAGTCACGGGCTTTCAAATGTTTATTTGATCGGATGCAAATTAATGGTGATAATTGTGAACCGCATTGTGATGCTTGAACTTTTCGTCCCGCTTGTTGTCGACCTTTTCAATCCAGATTCCGACAGCCAGGGAAACCAGGAGAGCTCCTCCGAGCAATAGGTAGGACTTGGAGATCAGACCGACCAAAACGAGAGCAAACACAACGCTAAAGAAAAAATATCGATGGCCGCGCGTCATGACAATACCTCCCTTTGATTGAAAGTATATCAGAAGATGCAACTTTCGACTAGTTGGTCGGGAAGATATCAGTTTGTCAAACAAAGTTCACTTGTCAAACAAAGTTCACTTGACTCATAATCGAATTATTTTTATTCTATATGGGAATAGTTACAGTGGAAGGAGGCGCGCATTTCTATGTTTGGTCTTCTGGCGACAATCGCAGGTCTTTTTCTATTGCTGATGATGTGCGCGAACATCACAACCGAGAAGTTTAACGAAGCAATCAAAAAACAGCATGAGCAGTGGGATCAGTAATACAATGCAGGCGGGCGAACCCCTGCTCTTTTTCTAACTGAATCATGGGAGGGCTTCCATGAAACCCGTTTTCTTGTTCCCGAAAGCAGATCATTATGCTTTTTTTTATGAAGAGGCTCATCTGATGCTGGTGAGTTGGCAACGGGACGACAAGAAGGAACTCTACCGAATCTGCGGGCAGCAAGGCGAAATTTTGCAGTTGGATTATGCCGGTCAGCTCTATACGGAACGAGTTATGGAATTGATCAGCAACATCTTTTTCATTACGGTTCAAGAAGAGTCACAAGAAAAGAAATACGCCCTTGGGGCCTACTTCACCAAAAACAACCAAGGATACGCGGTTTATTACGAACGGGATGCGGCAACACGTTCCGAACTGATTTTTTTCCGGGTGACAGATGAGGGAGAAGGTTCCTCGCTTGAAGTAGTGGAGGGCGAAATGGAGCACTCAGGTGTTGTTAAGGAGATCCGGGAACGATACAGCAGTTTTTTGCAGATTCATTAGCACACTCCTCTCCAGGTTCCTACATACAATCCGGTATTGTTGAAACATGCAGAAATCATGTGTTACCATATGATAGTAAATTTATTAGAACGGAAAGGTGCGGCTGCAGATGAAAAAAGCGCTCATCCTGATTGACGTACAGGAAGATTTTCTTGGGAATCTTGGCAATATTGACTACATTGTCCGTCTTTGCCAGCAATATCTTGACCAAAATGCGAACGAATATGACCTGGTAATCCTCACCACGTGGAAACATGAAGAAAATGAAGGTCAGGATACATTACTGATTTCCCATCCGAAAGCAAAGCGGGTTGAGAAAAGAACCTATACCGCTTTCAACGATGAAGTGAAAAAGCTGCTGGAAGACAACCAAATCGAGCTTGTTCATTTGGGCGGCATGGACTCCGAGATGTCTGTTATGGCAACCATGTACAGCCTGCTGGACAATGGCTACAAAGTACAAATCCTGGAAGGTCTCCTGACTTCCTTCCATCAGCGCAACTGGGAAGCGACCACCATCATGAAGTATGTGTTGGGAGAAGAAAACATTCTGCGTAAGGGTGGAGACCGCGTTTGGGTCTAACTTCCAACCATTACACTTTTTGACGGGTGTGAGTGCTTCTCCCCGGGGCCAAAATAGAGATACGATTTTGGCGTTTGGGGGAATCGCACATGTCGTCATGGGTATACTGGGCAGGTCTGTATGACAGCAAATTTGAGGCCTATTGTGCCGTAATGTGGGTGGAAGGCGACAAACGGATACACGGCACCCATCCGCCGCGGGAAGTGGAATTGTATCGGACTCGAAAAGGCAAGTATGGCGTTCGGTTTCGTTCGGAGAAAATGCATTGACACAGAGCCACCGTAAGGTGGCTCTGTTGCTTGTAGCAACCCTCCGGTTGTGGCATACTGTTTTTGTACATATCCCTTTAGAACTCTAAAATCAAGGAGGCTGCATACATGAACCTGGTACCGATAGTTGTCGAGCAAACCAGCCGTGGTGAAAGGTCATACGACATTTATTCCCGCCTGCTGAAAGACCGGATTGTCTTTCTGGGCAGTGAAATTGATGATGTGGTTGCCAACTCGATCATCGCACAGTTGCTGTTCCTTACTGCCGAAGATTCGGAGAAAGATATCCATCTCTATATCAATAGTCCGGGGGGTTCCATAACCTCCGGAATGGCAATCTATGACACGATGCAGTTTATCAAGCCGGATGTATCAACCATCTGTATCGGCATGGCGGCTTCCATGGGCGCTTTCCTGTTGACGGCAGGGGCGAAAGGCAAGCGGTATGCGCTGCCAAACTCTGAAGTCATGATCCACCAACCGCTTGGCGGAGCCAGGGGCCAAGCGGCTGACATCAAGATTGCAGCCGAACGGATTCTCCGGATGCGGGACAACCTAAACCGGATTATTGCTGAACGTTCCGGGCAACCGCTTGAAAAAGTGGAGCGTGACACCGACAGGGATTACTTCATGACCGCGGAGGAAGCAAAGGAATACGGTCTGATTGACAAGATTATCGAGAAACTGTAAGGCGCGGAAATATGGGAAAGCTGCAAACCATCATAAAGAACCTGATTCGCGAAAAGGGAAGCATCCCTTTTCGCGATTTTATGGATTTGGCTCTGTATCAACCGGAGCTTGGCTATTACCACTCAGACCGAAACGTGTTTGGAAAGACGGGAGACTATTACACGGCTCCCGAAGTGCATTCCGTATTCGGACAAACCATAGCCCGGGATTTGCTGGTCAAGTGGCAGGAACTGGGCAGTCCGGAGCCCCTGGTTATTGTCGAGTTTGGTGCAGGGCGGGGGAAACTGGCCAGGGACATACTGGATCACATTCAAATGGAAGCCCCGCAGACATACAAGACAACTCAATATTGGATCATTGAAAAATCGGCTCACCTGCGAATCGTTCAACAGGAGAAAATGCAAGGCCATCCTGTTAGGTGGCTCTCTTCGTTGGAAGAGAGGGCACCTTTTTCCGGAATCGTCCTGTCCAACGAGTTGATTGACGCGATGCCTGTCCATCTTGTAACAGAGACGAAATATGGGCTGCAGGAAGTTTATGTGTCAGCCAGGGACGGTCAATTCCATGAACTTTTGGTACCTGTCTCCGATCACAGAATTCGTGATTATCTGATGAAGTACGCCATTCCTTTGCAACAAGGGCAAAGGGCTGAGGTGAACCTGGATGCCCTGGATTGGTTGGGACAAGTTGCCAATTGTTTGACCGACGGGTTTGTGATTACCATCGATTACGGGGATGAAGCGCAAATCCTTTATGAAGGAAGATGGAACGGCACCTTGCGTGGGTATCAACACCACCGGCTCTCGGATCATCTGCTGGATCATCCGGGAGAACAGGATCTGACCGCGGATGTCAATTTCACTGCTCTTATGAAATATGGGGAGCAGGTGGGATTCACAACCGTGTTTTATGGGACACAGTCCAGATTTTTGGTGGAGGCCGGGATATTTGGGCAGTTAACTGACAAATTGGCTGAAGATCCTTTTCAATGCATGGACATGAAACGTAATATGGCAATCAAACACCTGATAATGCCAGGTGGAATGGGGGAAAGGTTCAAAGTGCTGGTTCAGCGGAAAAATTTATAGACGAGGTGGCACAATGCTCAAAAAACTGGCAGCGGGTCTTATTATCGGTGGCATATTGTTTCTGTTGCTGGGCTTCTGGTTCATGCAAAACCAATAGCCCTTTTTTTACACCCATTTGACAATTGTGCTATACTTTTTAACCTAAAAGGCATAAATAGTATGGTCAATTTATTCGAATGAGTGTAAAATAAGGGTGTATCTTTTTCGTTTACTGGGAGGTTTTGTCGACATATGACGATCAAACTGGGGATTAACGGAACAGGAAGAATCGGTCGGATGGTGTTTCGGATCGCGATGGATGACCCGGATTTTGATCTGGTGGCTGTTAATACGACTACCGATCCTGCCTCTTTGGCCCATCTTCTCAAATATGATTCGGTTCACGGCCGTTGGGATGTCGAGATTGAAGAAGAAGAAAACGCTCTCATTGTAAACGGCCGCAAGATTCATATAATGTCCGACCGTGATCCCAACAATCTCAAGTGGGGCGAGTACGGAACAGATATCGTAATTGAATCCACGGGAAAGTTCCGGACCAGGGAAACTGCCGGGATTCACATTCAAAACGGAGCCAGGAAAGTGATTATCACCGCCCCCGGCAAAGATGAAGACGCAACGATTGTGATGGGGGTCAATGAGGAAATGTATGATCCACAACATCACCATGTACTATCAAATGCCTCTTGCACAACGAACTGTCTGGCTCCTGTGGCCAAAGTGCTGCACCAAGAGTTTGGCATTGAACAGGGCCTTATGACGACTGTTCATTCCTATACGAACGACCAAAAGAATCTTGACAATCCCCATAAAGATCTTCGCAGGGCCCGTGCCTGCGCCACATCCATCATTCCCACATCGACGGGTGCAGCCAGGGCGGTAGGGATTGTCCTGCCGGAACTGAAGGGAAAACTGAATGGACTGGCTCTCAGGGTTCCGACACCAAACGTGTCAATCGTGGACCTGGTGGTTACCCTGCAGAAAGAAGTGACCGTGGATAAGGTTAATGCTGCGTTGAAGAAGGCAGCCGCAGGTTCGCTGAAGGGAATTCTTTCGTTCACCGAAGAGCCGCTGGTTTCGGTTGATTTCGTAGGCAATTCCGCATCTTCCATCGTGGACGGACTTTCCACCATGGTTGTCGGCGAACGTACTGTCAAAGTGCTTGCATGGTATGACAATGAATGGGGATATTCCTGCAGGGTCGTAGACCTGGCCCGTCTGGTGGGCAGCAAACTTCATGAAAGACAGACCGTAATGAGCGGCAATTGATTCAAGTAAGGACAGTCTTCGGACTGTCTTTTTTCACTTGTAGGAAATTATAAGTTTTCAAGGCAACAAGTATAAGTGCAACTGAGGCATTCACCAAGTAAAGCACTTGGCGAATGCCAAGTTTTCTTTATATGTGGGGTTATGAGTGTTTGTGGTAAAATATGCCTGTAAAATATGCCTGTCAAGATTCAGTGAAAATGTCACCTTAACTGTTCTATGAAAATGTCACTTTTTAGTTCCCCCCTCGTTTCATACGAAGGGGTTTCAAGAA
>NZ_BDUF01000074.1 GCF_002335525.1 Effusibacillus lacus | reverse complement strand
TTCAGTCTTATTTCCGATTTTGCGGCCATTCAGTCCAAAATAAAACGGTTTATCAGTCCTATTTGGGTAAATGGATGTGATCGAGGCCAAAAACCATCGAATAAGCCTGAAAGGCAGTCTAATTTCGAACAAAAACCCTGAAAGAAGCGAAATAAGACTGAAACACAGTCTTATTCGCAAAAAGTGAATGGCAAAGGTCCCGTGGTGGTTGAGGATCACTGCGATGGACGAGAGTCTAGTGGCAATGGCGGAGAGGACACACCCGTTCCCAT
>NZ_BDUF01000073.1 GCF_002335525.1 Effusibacillus lacus | reverse complement strand
GGCGAAAGCATCGACTGAGGTAGCCCCGCTAAGAGCGTCGACGTCCATGTCGACAACGCGGGACGAATCATCCGCAGAGGTCGCTCGGCTAAGAACATCGGCGTCCATGCCGATAACGCCGAGTAGATCATCCATGATCTAAGAGTTTGATCCTGGCTCAGGACGAACGCTGGCGGCGTGCCTAATACATGCAAGTCGCGCGGCTTG
>NZ_BDUF01000072.1 GCF_002335525.1 Effusibacillus lacus | reverse complement strand
CCCCAGTCAAACTGCCCGCCTGACACTGTCCTCTCACCTGCTTCAAGGTGACGAGTTAGAAGATCAATACCTCAAGGGTGGTATCCCAACGTCGACTCCACCAAGGCTTGCGCCCTGACTTCTCAGTCTCCCACCTATCCTGTACATGATGTACCCATCTCCCATATCAAGCTGCAGTCAAGCTCCACGGGGTCTTTCCGTCTTGCCGCGGGTAACCTGCA
>NZ_BDUF01000071.1 GCF_002335525.1 Effusibacillus lacus | reverse complement strand
CCAGCTTCTCATTACGGCGGTAATGCAAAGCTTTGCATTACCGCCGCAAGTTCGATGAAGCGCTGAAGGCGCTGCCGGAATCAAAGTCATCGGCACCGGTTGTAGCCAGGGAGGGACTGGATTTCTGCAACCGCCTTTTTGCCATCGAGCGTGATTTGAAGGATGCCACACCCGATGAACGTTATACCATCCGAATCGAGCGTAGTCGCCCGATCCTGGATGCTTTTTTGGCATGGCTTCGTACCCAGCGCCCCCGTGTACTGCCCAAGAGTGCGCTTGGACAGGCGATCGTCTATTGTCTCAATCAGTGGGAAAAATTAGAATCCTTTCTGAAGGATGGACGGTTGGAGCTGGATAATAACCGCAGCGAACGCTCCATCAAGCCGTTCGTGATCGGTCGTAAGAACTGGATGTTTTCCAACACCCCTCGGGGTGCTCAAGCGAGCGCAATAATTTACAGTATCATTGAAACGGCGAAGGAGAATGGATTAAATCCATTTGCCTATCTGACCTATCTCTTTGAGAAGCTTCCCCAACTGGAAGATCCCAAGGATTTGCAAGCTTTGGACTCGCTGCTTCCCTGGTCAGAGGCGTTGCCTCTAACATGTCGTATATTTCAAAAATAGCTTACATGGGGTCCCCATTTTCTCACAAGGTGGGGACTATTTTACGCTTACG
>NZ_BDUF01000070.1 GCF_002335525.1 Effusibacillus lacus | reverse complement strand
GGCTGGATCACCTCCTTTCTAAGGAGTCACGAAAGTGACAATATGAGAACCCGCAATCGAGGGTTTGAGGCTTACCTACACGATTTGGTTTTGAGAGAGCGAATTCCGCTCTTTGCGGGCCTATAGCTCAGCTGGCTAGAGCGCACGACTGATAATCGTGAGGTCGGTGGTTCGAGTCCACCTAGGCCCACCAATTGAATATCCCGGTTTTTTCCGGGGTAACTTTGGGGATATAGCTCAGTTGGTAGAGCACCTGCCTTGCAAGCAGGGGGTCAGCGGTTCGAATCCGCTTATCTCCACCATCACCCTCATGTGGGGTGAATGGTTTGCTCTTTGAAAACTGGATAGCGAATATGAGAAACAC
>NZ_BDUF01000069.1 GCF_002335525.1 Effusibacillus lacus | reverse complement strand
CTTGAGCGATTTTTTTGTATTCTTGAGTTACAGGGATATCAGTACACTACAAATCACGTGGAGGTGAGTGGGCCTCCTCTTTTTACGGGGTGACCGCATGGTTATATGTGTAGATTGCCTTTCCAAGCACAAATAAGTGTCGCTTCGAGCACGCAGACTTATCTTTGTATAAACAACTCGTTTATTGCTGGGCAATCAGTCCCTGCTGACTATCCTTGTATATCCTGGAAAGGAGATAACCTATGGCTTTAAAAATTGTCTACCCTGTCTGTTGTGGAATTGACGTTCACAAAACTTTTGTTGTGGCCTGTATCGCTTCCACCGACAGCAAAGGCGTCACGACTTACAAACGCCATCGCTTTTCAACCTTTACCAAAGGACTGAATGAGCTGTCACAGTGGCTTTGTGAGAATGACTGCAAGGATGTCTGTATGGAATCGACAGGAAAATACTGGATTCCTGTATTCAATGTCCTGGAGCGCTCCTGCAATATCACGCTGGCGCATCCGAAGTACGTCAAGGCCATCCGCGGCAAAAAGACGGACAAAAAAGACGCCCAATGGATTGCCGATTTGTTCAAGCATGACCTTGTCGCGGGAAGCTTTATGCCTCCCTTGCCGATCCGGCAGCTTCGCGACCTGATGCGCTACCGCTTCAAGCTGACGAACTTTTCGTCGAGCGAGAAAAATCGGCTGCAAAACAGCCTGACGGTTTCCAACATTCAGCTTGGAAATGTCGTATCGGATACGTTCGGCAAAAGCTCCATGAAGATCATTGATAA
>NZ_BDUF01000068.1:64295-77622 GCF_002335525.1 Effusibacillus lacus | reverse complement strand
AATTTGTTCGCACTCCTGTTTTGGGGGTGAAACAATAAATGGCCCTAGTCAAGAGACTGGAGCCAGCAAGGGAAATTTAATTCCGAGAAGCTATTTTTACTATATGGAGGTGAAAGGATGTCAGGTTCACCCGTCCCTGCCCCACTCTCCCTGGCTGCAGTTCCTACCCCTATGCACCGGCTGCACCGGCTGTCCGAAGCGTTTGGCACAGAAGTATGGATCAAGCGGGATGACATGACAGGCGACATGGCAACCGCCGGCAACAAGATAAGAAAGCTTGAGTACCTGTTGGCCGATGCCCTTCAGAAAGGAGCCGACTGTGTTGTAACCACAGGCGGACCCCAGTCCAACCATACCCGGGCTGTCACCGCTCTGGCTGTCCGGCTGGGCATGGAATCTGTCATAGTAGCGGCAGGGAGGGATCCGGGAACCCGCAGGGCCAATCTTCTGATGAACGAGCTGATGGGAGCCCGCATTCTGTTTAGCGAAACCTATTCACCGGCGGATCAGGAGGCTGCCTTGCTCAGAACCTGTCGGGAACTTGCAGCTCAAGGCCGTAAGCCTTATTTGATTCCGGTTGGCGGTTCCAACGGATTGGGCACTCTTGGATACATTCGTGCCTATGAAGAAATGTCCCGTCAAAGAGAGGACGGCGGTCTGCAGTTTGATTGGATATTCGTGACCGTTGGCTCCGGAGGGACTTATGCCGGCTTGTTGCTTGGGCAGTATCTCACATCTTCAAAGCAGACACAGCCCGAAAAGATTGTCGGAATCAGCACATGGTTAAACCGAAATGACAGTATCCGCCTTGTCGCTTCCTGTCTCACAGAGGCAGCGGATTGGATCGGCGGTTCTCCGCCTGTTTCCCCATACATAGAAGACAGCTATCTTGGCAAAGGATATGGTGTCCCGACAGAGGGGTGTCTGGAAGCGATCGCTTTGCTCGCAAGGACAGAAGGGATCTTTCTTGATCATGTATACACCGGGAAAACCATGGCGGCACTGCTCGATTATATAAAAAAAGGGGTCGTGCGGCCCGCAGATCGGGTTCTCTTCTGGCACACCGGCGGAGCGACGGGAATCTTTGCAAGGGAATGGAGATAGATTGCAAAACTGGGGAAGATCGCTTGGACCTTCCCCAGTTTTGTCAGATGTCTATTTGCAGCGCATTTCTCAAAGAAACGGCAATGTCAATCTCTTTATGGATGTCGATTGGAACAGGATCCCGACCTTCAACCCGCAATTCAGTCCTTACCAGGCCATTTGCCTGATAAAATTGAACCGTCAGTTCCCGAACATCCGAATCGTTCTCTTTGCCGGCCACAAAATCAAACTCCTGCACACGGCCATTCCAGTAACGGGAGTCCAATTTTTCATGATATCCCAGTTCGCTTAACGCCTTCAACAGTGTCATCTGCTCCTGGTTTGGTTGAACGATGATAGCTTCCATTTCCAAAGAGTCTTCCACGCAGTGAGTAGAGATCCGGCTGGGATACATCTTGGGTCTGACGTAGTAACGGATTGCATGTGTTGATACGGGCAGCCACTGGGGCAGCCGGTAAGAAAAGGGAAACTCAACTAGTTGGGTGTCTTCAGAGACCCTTACAGGTTGGGACTTAAATTCTTCGATCTTTTGCTCGACCACTTCGTCTTCCAGTTGGGCCTGCAATACAAATTCAACGTCAATGGTATTGTCAGCGCGCTCAGCGATTTCCCGCCACAGCATAAAACTGCCTGTAAGCATTTCCCCGGCGGGAATCAAGTTTCGGTCAAGCTTGAGGACAATCTCCGGATGGTCGCTCCCAAGCTCAGCCATTGAGTTATTCAGCACCCCGATTCCTCCATTCAGTATGACCCTTACTCCCAGTATACATCAAGATGCGGTTTAAGGCACGAAGGAAATACGGCAAACCTGAATTTCAATCCTTGACAAACTCGTACTGGGCAGGGTCTTTCGCCTTGAACGGTCCGCTGCTTCCCATGTGGCTGAAAAAGCTTTCTCCAGCAGGCTTCCCTTCGATCGAGATCATGACTTCTTCATACCCGAAAGGCTTTAGCATCAAGGGTATCGCTTCCGCAATCAGGCTTTCTGCGGTTGACCCTTTGGAAGTGTTTCTGATTATTTTGGATGGTATTATATGACAGACCCTCGACTGAATTTGTTTCGTCCTCTTGCCATTCGGAGCCTGGGCTGATAAGATAATCTCGCATCCAACCGAAAAGGGGAGAGCCATGAAAGAATTCATATACACAGTTTTGACCGCACTTACCGATCTCGGTTACCTCGGGATTGCTCTCGGGCTGATGATTGAAGTGATCCCCAGCGAAATTGTATTGTCATACGGCGGATTTATGATCTCACAGGGAAAAATCACCTTTGCGGGTGCTGTAATAGCCGGCACCATCGGCGGTGTCCTGGCCCAGCTTTTTCTTTATTGGGCGGGCTATTACGGGGGACGTCCTTTCTTGGAGAAGTATGGCAAGTACGTGCTGATTCACAAGAAACATATCGATACGGCTGAAAACTGGTTTAACAAATACGGGTCAGGCGTGATTTTCTCGGCCCGCTTCATTCCGGTCGTTCGTCATGCGATCTCGATTCCAGCCGGAATTGCCAAGATGTCATTCTGGAAGTTTACCCTTTATACGACACTGGCCATCATCCCTTGGTCAATCTTTTTCCTGTATCTGGGGAATCAATTGGGAAGCAACTGGAAGCAGATTAACGAACTGGCCAAACCGTACATACAACCTGTAATTATTGCAGCCACTTTGCTTACGGTGCTGTACGTTGCCTACAGTATGTTCAAAAGAAAAAGGTAAAGGTAACCCCTTCCGGAAAGCTTGTCTCGGTTTGAGGCAAGCTTTTTTCAATGACTCAAACAACCAACTATTCCCGCTTGAAACAAGACATGCAATGCCTTTAAAGTAAACTCGTAACCCAGTATTGCATTCTTATAGATTGATCTTATCCCTGCATGGGTAGAAAAGGAGTGGCCAGTAATGAGACGATGGATTCTTATCGTGGGCCTGTTGGCAGCTTTGTTGCTTGTGGCTGCCCAGGTCTTTCCCGATAATCGTGCCACATTGGCTGAAGTTCCAGACAAAGTGGTCACACTTACCTTTGATGATGGGCCGGATCCGCGGTTCACTCCCGAGATTCTGAGGATCCTTGGAGACCGAAAAGTTCCTGCCACATTTTTTGTCATTGGAAAGAACGCTGTTGCAAATCCCGACCTGCTCAAACAAATTGTGGACCAAGGACATGTAGTGGCAAATCACACATACAACCACCCTCATTTGGAAGAATTGGGGAAAGAGCAAGTTTATGAGGAGCTATCGACTGTCGATGCGGCTTTGTCGGATTTGCTGGGTCCTTCCCCTCGCTTGTCGAGCTACTTTCGCCCTCCAAGAGGCAATCTAAGCCGCGAAATTCTTGCTGCTGTCAAGGATATGAACAAAGAGTTGGTACTTTGGAATGTCTGTGTGGAGAACCGCAGCACAACGACTCCGGAAGAAGTCAGGGAAAGGGTTATGAGTCTGGTAAAAGACCAAAATGGCGGCATCCTGTTGGCACACGACGGGGAATTGGACCGTACCCTGACGGTACAATCCCTTCCCTTGATTCTGGACGACCTGATTCGAGAAGGTTACCGGATCGTCCCCCTTGATGAATACCTGGAAATTGCCCGAAGTTTATGAGGAAGAAAAAACGCCCCTGACAACAGGGGCGTAAGTTATGGAGATCACACCAAAGATTTGATTTCCGAATTCACAAGCCGGAAAAACTTGTCAAGCACTTTGTCTTCCTGCTTGATTTCCTCAACGGAAAGTTTCTTGTCAGCCATCACTTCATGATAGAAAGTTCCGGTTTCCTTGTTCAGATAAAGGCGAATGTCCAGACCTTCTATCACCTTTCTTTCGCTTTCTGTAAGATATTTGTTTGAGAAGTTTTCAAAGTCAAATTCAATATTCATGGTTTGGCCTCCTGCCCAATTTGGTAGCTGTTCAGAATTACATTGTGATTCTTTTCACATTCTATCAGATTTTCAAATTCCAAAACAGAGAGGTTAGCCGCTATTTCTTGACAAATTCTTGAATCAGTAAAAACTGGTCAACCTCGTTTTTAACATATCCTTTTTTCTCAAAATTTAACCGCTCTTCCATCTGGTCAACAAACAACCAATGAACCAGGGCGCTGATCATAGAGCAACCTCCTCGGCGGATCATCTTTCACATTCCCTACTATATCGGGCAATTGTTAAGGGAAGATAAAGAAAGGATTAAGACTTTCTGATCTTGGGAAAATGTTTTATCATAATCTTTAAGAAGCGTTACATAAGCAAACTTTTTAACGAAAGGAAGCCGACCATGAAAACCAATGAAACAAACATTGACCAACTGCTGCAGGCAATCAGGGAAAAATGCGATTCTTTCCTGGAAGATATCGAATATGTTGGGCTGGATTCGAAGGGCTGTCCGTTATTTTCCGCCTTTGACGGGGTTCATAAACGGGAAATCGTTATCCGGGCCATCGAGAATCGTTTGGAAGCCGATTATGGGTATGGATACGACACAGTGATTACGACCCTCGAAGAATAGTATTAACGAAAAAAAGCAGAGGAATCCAATAGGGCTCCTCTGCTTTTCTGTTTCCCTGTCTGAATTTACGGGGCAAGAGTTTGCGGAACTTTCTTCCCGGTATCTTTTGATCCTTTCTTCTTGCTGTTTTCAAAGGATGCAAGCACCGCTTCTTCCGGACTCATACCGGTTTCCAGCAGCTCCTGGATGGATTCGATCATTCGCTTGTAATCCTTCGGAATGACTTTTATGAACTTCTTGGACGAATCCTGCCAGTTATCAAGGATCTCCTGTGCATGAAGGCTTGAGGTATAGTGTACATGCTTTTCAATCAGATTGCGGACTTCCGCAAGATCCGTTTCATCCGTAAGGGCTTCCAGATGAACCATCTCCTGGTTGCAAAGGTTCGCAAACGCACGGGCATCCTCCACATATACATAGGCGACGCCGCCTGACATTCCAGCCGCAAAGTTTTTGCCCACGGGTCCCAGAATGACCACACGTCCGCCTGTCATGTATTCGCATCCGTGGTCGCCAACACCTTCCACCACTGCGTGGACTCCACTATTCCGCACGCAGAATCGTTCGCCCGCCATTCCTCTGATATATGCTTCTCCTGCTGTCGCACCATAGAAGGCCACGTTCCCGATAATGATATTCTCTTCCGGAACGAAAGTTGATTCTTCGGATGGATACACTGCAATTTTGCCGCCGGAAAGTCCTTTCCCGACATAATCGTTGGCATCCCCTTCCAACAGGAGGGTAATCCCCTTCGGTACGAATGCTCCGAAACTTTGGCCCGCCGATCCTTTGAAGTGAAGCTGAATCGTATCTTCCGGCAGCCCTTCCGCTCCATACCGTTTTGTTACTTCACTGCCAAGAATCGTGCCCGTTACCCGATTGGTGTTGCGAATGGGAAGAGTGGTTTTGACGGGTTTTTTCTCTTTCAGAGCGGGTTCGCAAAGTTTCAACAACACCTGGATATCCATGGCCTGCTCCAGTTTATGATCCTGCGGACGTTGGAAATAACGCCCGACCTCGGCAGGTACATCAGGTTGGTACAAGAGAGGTGCAAGATCCAAATATTGAGCTTTCCAGTGGGATTTTGCCTTTTCACCCAGTTTCAGAAGATCAGATCTTCCAATTAATTCCTGCAGACTTCGATACCCAAGCTGCGACAGGATCTCCCGAACTTCCTGTGCCACAAACCGCATGAAATTCTCTGCGTGTTCCGGATCCCCCTTGAATCTCTTTCGAAGGTCCGGGTTCTGGGTGGCAACCCCAACGGGGCAAGTATCCGTATGACAGACGCGAGCCATCACGCACCCGATGGAAATCAAAGGTGCCGTAGCAAAGCCGTATTCCTCGGCTCCCAGCAGGGCTGCCGCAACAACATCCCGTCCGGTCATCATCTTGCCGTCTGTTTCCAGTATCACCCGGTCGCGCAGCCGGTTCAGCAGGAGGGTCTGGTGGGTTTCCGCCAATCCCAGTTCCCACGGCAGCCCGGCGTGTTTGATGCTGCTCTTGGGAGAAGCACCGGTTCCTCCATCATGACCGCTGATGACAATGACATCTGCAAGGCCCTTTGCCACTCCGGCCGCAATGGTGCCCACTCCGGCCTTGGAAACAAGCTTGACACTGATTCGCGCTGCCGGATTGGCATTCTTGAGGTCATGAATCAGTTGTGCCAGATCCTCAATGGAATAAATGTCGTGATGCGGCGGCGGCGAAATCAAGCCGACGCCAGGGGTCGAACCGCGAACTTCGGCGATCCAGGGATACACTTTGTTGCCGGGCAATTGTCCGCCTTCTCCCGGTTTAGCGCCTTGTGCCATCTTGATCTGAAGTTCATCCGCATTCACCAGATAATGGCTGGTTACACCGAATCGTCCGGATGCCACCTGCTTGATGCTGCTGCGGCGAGAGTCCCCGTTCTCATCCAGAATGTAACGATTCGGGTCTTCTCCGCCTTCTCCGCTGTTGCTCTTGCCGCCCAAACGGTTCATGGCAACCGCCAAAGTTTCGTGCGCTTCCCGGCTCAAAGATCCATAAGACATGGCCCCGGTCTTGAAACGCTTTACAATGGACTCTACCGGTTCCACCTCTTCAATCGGGATGGGCTTGCGATCTGATTCAAATTCCAGCAGATGCCGCAGGAAGGCAAATCGTTCTTCGTTTGCCATCTGCGAATACTGTTTAAACTGATCATAATCGTTTTCGCGACAAGCCTTTTGCAGGGCGTGAACAGTTTTCGGATTAAAGGTGTGATACTCTCCATCCTTGCGGAACTGAAAGTCGCTTCCTGTCTCAAGTCCCTTTTCTTCAGCCCCATCGCCAAAGGCCTGTTCGTGGCGCATGAGAGTTTCCCTGGCGATGATCTCAAGTCCGATGCCGCCAATTTGGGAGGAAGTGCGGGTAAAGTACTTGTCGATCACAGATTGGGAAATCCCTACCGCTTCAAAGATCTGAGCGCCACGGTAACTTTGAACGGTGGAAATGCCCATTTTGGACATAACCTTTATGACGCCTTCAGTTGCTACGCGCAGGTACGTTTCAACGACTTCGCTGTGGGAACCCCCAGAGAGAATTCCCGTATCCATCAGTTCTTTCAGGGATGCCATTGCCAAATATGGGTTAATGGCATCTGCCCCATAGCCGATAAGCATGGCAAACTGATGCACATCCCGTGCCTCCCCGGTTTCGATCACCAGGCTGACCCGGGTTCTGGTTCCCTGACGGACCAGGTGATGATGCAAGCCGCTAACCGCAAGAAGTGCAGGAATGGAAGCCCATTCTTTATTGATTCCGCGATCGGACAGAATGAGAAGGGAGTACCCTTCCCGAATCGCCTGATCCGCTTTTGCAAACAGTGCTTCCAGGGATTTCTCCAGCTCCGTTTCACCCTTTGCCGCTTGGAAAAGAATTGGCAAGGTCTTTGCCCGAAACTCTGAATACCCGTTGTGTCGCAGCTTTGCCAGATCCGCATCCGTTATGAGAGGAAGCTCCAGGCGGATTCTGCGGCAGTTGCTTCCGTCAGGATGCAAAAGATTGCCCTCTGATCCCAATGTTGTGGTCGCAGAGGTTACACATTCCTCTCGAAGCGCATCAATTGGCGGGTTTGTTACTTGCGCAAAAGACTGCTTAAAGTAGTTGTAAAGCAGCTGTGGCCTGTCAGAAAGCACAGCCAACGGCATATCAATCCCCATGGAACCGACGGGGTCTTTCCCTTCTGTGACCATGGCAGCCAGCATCTTTGTCAGTTCTTCCTGGGTGTAGCCATGAGCCTTTTGTAAACGGAGCAAGGATTCTTCCTCGGACGGGATTTCGTTATGGGAATTTGGCAGATTCTCAATCGGAATCAGATTTTGATTCAGCCATTCCCGGTAAGGGTGTTCACTCGCAACGCGTTCCTTGATTTCCGAATCGGAAATGATGCGGCCTTCTTCCAAATCAACCAGCAACATGCGACCGGGACTCAATCTGCCTTTGTAAACGACTTTCTCCTCCGGCACATCCAGAACACCCACTTCGGAAGAGAAAATAACCATATCATCGGACGTAACGTAATAACGGGCCGGACGAAGTCCGTTCCGGTCGAGAATGGCCCCGATTTGCCTGCCGTCAGTGAAAGAGATGGCAGTCGGTCCGTCCCAGGGCTCCATCAGGCAGCTGTGATATTCATAGAAAGCTTTCTTGGGATCGCTCATGCCGGCATCCTTGTCCCATGGTTCGGGAATCATCATCATTGCCACATGGGGCAGCGACCGGCCCGCCAGGGAGAAAAACTCAAAGCAGTTGTCAAGGATCGCCGAATCACTTCCGTCCATATCGATAATCGGTACAACCTTCTGAATGTCCTCACCAAATGCATCAGATACAAACAGTTTCTCACGGGCAAACATCCAGTTGATGTTTCCCTGGAGCGTATTGATTTCGCCATTGTGAATCAGATACCGGTTGGGATGCGCCCGTTCCCAGCTTGGAAAGGTGTTCGTGCTGAAGCGGGAGTGCACAACCGAGAAAACCGAAGCAAACTCCGGATGCTGCAGATCCTGATAAAAAGCGCCCAACTGTTCGGGTGTCAACAAGCCTTTGTATACAATTGTTCTACTGGACATGCTGGCCACATACAAGTCTTTTCCCGCTGCCTTTTCCAGGCGCTTTCGGATCACGTACAGTTTTCGTTCGAAAGCCATGGTGTTTTTGACATGATCCCCGGCCCCAATGAAAGCCTGCCGGATATAGGGCTGACTTTCGCGTGCGGTGGATCCGATTTTTTCCGGACGTACGGGTACGGTTCTCCATCCGAGAAACACCTGCCCCTCCTCCCGGGTGAGATCCTCCAGTTTCTGTTCATATTCGGCTCTCTGAGCCCCATCCTGCGGCAAGAAAAGCATGGCAACGCCATAACGGCCCGGAGCAGGCAGATCAATCCCTTGTTCCTTGCAATCAAGTTTAAAATAAGCATGCGGAACTTGCACCAGGATCCCGGCACCATCGCCCGTTTCGGGATCGGCACCCTGCCCTCCGCGGTGTTCCAAGTTGCACAACATCTCCAGACCTTGCTTTACGATAGTATTGGACGCATCTCCCTTGAGATTCGCGATAAATCCGATACCGCAAGCATCGTGTTCAAAAGAGGGATGATACAGACCCTGCGGTCCCGGCAACCCTGTTCTTGTCATTAGCCCCACTCTCCGTTCCTATAGTGATAACCCCTTGACTGTATCCAGTTCTCTCTAATCTGCTGGGGAATTTTATATTAATGTTATTTTAGTGTCGAATAACTCATCGAAACAATATATAATTCAGATAAAAACAATCACGTAATGAGATCAATTGATTCTGAGGGGATTCTTATGGAACTGAGGCAAATTGAATATTTTATCGAAGTGGCCAAGCGGGAGCATGTGACGGAGGCAGCGCACGCCCTGCATGTAGCCCAATCGGCCGTCAGCAGGCAAATTGCCAACCTGGAAGAAGAATTGGGAGTTCAGTTGTTTATCCGGGAAGGACGGAACGTCCGGCTTACACAAGTTGGAAAAATTTTCATGGAACACGTGATAACCGCACTGAAGGAACTTGACAAAGCCAAACAGGAGATCGAGGAGTTTCTGGACCCGGAAAGAGGAACCATTCGAATCGGGTTTCCCAGCAGTCTCGCGTCCTATACTCTTCCTTCCATTATATCGGCTTTTCGGAATCGGCATCCCCATGTTGGTTTCCAGCTGCGTCAAGGGTCTTACAAATATCTGATCCAAGGCGTCAGCAAAGGGGAATTTGACTTGGCTTTGGTAGGCCCCGTCCCCACTAATGAGAAAGAGGTAAAAGGCAAAATTCTGTTCCAGGAAAAAATCGTGGCCCTGCTCCCATGGAACCATCCGTTGGCCGATCAACCCTCCCTCCGGCTGAGTGAGCTGCAGAACGATTCCTTCATCCTGTTCCCCGAGGGATTTATCCTGCGGGATCTAGTCAATCAAGCTTGCCAGCAGATGAACTTCAAACCTAATGTTTCCTTTGAAGGAGAAGACATTGACGCAATTAAAGGCTTAGTCGCCGCAGGACTGGGGGTTACCCTGCTCCCGGAGGTCACCCTGAACGACAATTTGCCAACAGGTACTGTTCGCCTCCCGATCCGGGAGCCCAATATCACAAGAACGGTGGGGGTCATTATTCCGGCCAACCGGGAGCTTCCCCCTTCCGAGAAACTGTTTTACGATTTTCTGAAAGAGTTCTTTTCCGTTCTAAACAGGTTCGTTTAAAGAACAACACCCCTATCCACTGGTTTTGGAGAAAACCAATGAATTGGGGTGTCAACTAGCTAATCTTGGCTTCAATCCGAAGTTTGTCGGCCACCATCGCAATGAATTCGCTATTTGCCGAACAACAGCCGAAGTCTTATTCCAGCCATTGACGGTTCTTTAGTTTAGAGCAATGTGTGTAGTTTTGCCAGCGCATCTTCTACGATATGCTTTGGAGCTTGTCCAATCACGCGCGCGCGTCTGGCTCTCCAATCAAAGCTCCGTACTTGATCAACGAGAACAGCGCCGCTGCAGGCTAACCCATCCGGTAAAACAACTTCATACGGCCAGCCTTTAATTGTGTTTGTAATAGGACATAAGAGTGCAAATCCAGACAAATCATTAAAAGCGCGTGGAGAAAGCACAAGCGCCGGTCTACGACCGGCTTGCTCATGCCCTGCTTGCGGGTCGAAGTCGATGGTGACCAGATCCCCGCGATCAAGAGAACTGCTTACCATATCTCATTTCCTTTCGGTCCGTCTGAAAACACTTCTTCATGCCGATTCTCAGGTTTCACCAACGCTAGAAGAGATTCCAAAGTGTATTTTTTTGAGCGGCGAATTCTGATGTCGCCGTCTTCTACAAAAATCTCAATCGCTGTGCCATTGTCGAGTCCAACGTTCTCTGCCATCTGTGCCGGGATACGAACAGCCAAACTGTTTCCTGACTTGAAAACTGTCGTTTGCATTGTCATTCCTCCCCGTTTGGTATATACATAGTATACACATACGCAGAATTTGTCAAACCCATTTTTTCACGATGCGTGTAATGAAATCGTCCAGGTTCGCGTTAAGTGGAAGAGTTTTCCCATTTTTGACAATGTGATAATATGAGCGAAATTAATTATCAACTGCGCCAAAACGGAGTACTGGCGCCGCTTAACTTATTTTCGCTTCAATCCGCAGTTTATCGGCCACCATCGCGATGAATTCGGAATTGGTCGGCTTCGCTTTCCCTACGCTTACTGTGTAACCGAATACAGAGCGGATAGCATCAACATTCCCTCGCCCCCATGCAACCTCGATAGCGTGGCGGATTGCTCTTTCCACACGGCTTGGTGTGGTATTGTACTTGTCGGCAATCTTCGGGTAAAGAACCTTCGTAATCGATCCAAGGATTTCCACATCCTTGTATACCATCGTAATCGCTTCGCGCAGATAATGGTATCCTTTGATATGGGCAGGAACGCCAATCTCGTGGATGATATTGGTGATGGATGCATCGACATTCTTGCCTCTCGTCATGACCGGAGCTTGCTTGGAGCCGCTTGGAATTCGAACGACCTGGCGGATTCTGCTGATCAAAATATCCATATCGAAAGGTTTCAGGATATAGTAAGAGGCCCCCAATTCCACTGCACGCTTGGTAATTGTTTCTTGGCCGAAAGCGGTCAACATGATGACCTTGGGTTCGGGATGCAGGTTCATGCTTTGAATTTTCTCCAGAACGCCAATTCCGTCCAATACCGGCATAATGATATCCAATATCACAACATCAGGCTTGTGGGTATCAATCATCTCAAGTACTTCATTCCCGTTATAAGCAAGCCCAACAACCTGCATGTCCCGTTGTTCGGAAATAAAATCGTTCAGTAGATCGGCGAATTCTCTGTTATCGTCTGCGACCAATACTTTAATTTGACTCACAAAAGGGTCCCCCTTCACTGACCTTCAATTTTGCGGCAATTTCGATAGTAAAAAGTTTCGACATGGAGATGCCTAATCCTTCCAAGGATCAGGGTGATTATTCTGATAATTCATCTCGTACATTTTTCGACATTGGCTCTTGCTAAGAATCTTATTACTCATTTTCGAAATTTATGTCAGTCGATTTGTCGAAAAATATTTCGAAATTAGGTCTAAAGTCCTGTCTTTAAAAAGGCTGATTTAACAAGGTTTTCAACAAAAAACGCCCAGAAAAGGGCGTTGTTATGATGCTTTTGGTATTGCAGACTTGGTTGGAATCCCGGCTTCGTTCAACATCCATTCGATAAAAACGCCATACCCTTGCGTCGGGTCATTAACAAAAACATGAGTAACGGCGCCCACAATCTTTCCGTCCTGCAAGATCGGACTTCCGCTCATCCCCTGAATGATGCCGCCCGTTTGTTCCAGCAACCGAGAGTCGGTGATTTTAATAACCATGCTCTTGGTTGCGGGATACTTCTGCCGGAGCACATTAACGATTTCGATGTCGTATTCCTCCACTCTTTGTCCGTTCACAACTGTCAGAATTTTTGCGGGCCCTTCTTTTACCTGTTCCGCCAAAGCAATCGGCATCGCTTCGGTCACCTTCCCGTAATCGGGTATTTTCTTCATGGTTCCGAAAACTCCAAAGTCCGTGTTTTTGGTGATGGATCCCAATACGTTGTCTTCATCAATCATGGAGCCCCTTTTCTCTCCGGGTTGACCGCTCTCTCCCTTATCGATGGAGGTGACTCTGGAGTGAACAACCTGTCCGTCCTTTACGGCAATGGGCTGACCTGTATCCATATCGGATATCACATGACCCAGGGCGCCAAACACCTTGTGGTCAGGTGCATAAAACGTAAGAGTTCCGACACCGGCTGCAGAATCCCTGATGTACAAACCAATCCTGTACGTTTCAGTTTCTTTGTCCCAAGCTGGTTTTACATGCAGCCTGACAGCGGATCTGGAGCGAATTACGGTAACTTCCGCATCCCGTTCATCCTTGCCTGCCTTGTTAATCAACATCGCGGCTTGTTCCACACTTTCCGTTTTCCTCCCGTCGATTTCGGTAATCACATCCCCAACTTTGATACTTGCCTCTTCCCCGGGCGAAAAAGACCGTTGTGGAGTTTTTACCAGATTATAACCGACTACCATGATGCCGTTGGATTTGATTTTCACACCAATGGATTGACCTCCCGGGATTACTTTGATGTCGGGTACAACACTGACATGTACGGATTTGACAGGGAGAAT
>NZ_BDUF01000068.1:51671-64227 GCF_002335525.1 Effusibacillus lacus | reverse complement strand
TCCGAACAATTTGACCTGCACATCGGTATCACCTTGCGCCAGCGATTCGATCTGGATTGGCTGTTTAAGATTGAAAGCCAAACGGGAATCAGGGGTACCTTTGACGGTTGCTACGTGGGAATTGGTGGTGGTGACAGTTGCACTTACTGGAAGCCCCAACTTTAACAAGGTGCTGTGCCCTTCCAGAATACGGATTTGCGAAGGCGTGGTGGCCCATTGGTGAATCGGCGTGGAACTGAACAACGCAACCGCAAGTGCGGCAAGAATCAGACCCAGTATTCTCTTTGCCAACGCTTTTGTCAAAGTTATTCACGCCTCCCTTCTTACCGGACAAATGCCTGAGGTCAGGTATGTGATAATAAAATTGCCTTTCCAACAGGCTTTTATGCCGCAGTTCCAGATTTCCCACAAAGAAAAAACGGGTAAAGCTGGTAATCCTCCCCTGCTTGATTGCCAACTTACCCGGTTCTATGAATTGGATCTATGAAAACTTGTTCTTTAGCGCCTGGGCCTGCAAAAGCATCTCTTCCGCATGCTTCCGGGTAGTGTCGGTTAACTCTGCACCGGACAACATGCGAGCCAATTCTTCAACCCGCTCCGAATCGTTCAATTGATTGACGATGGTCAAGGAACGTCCCGATTTCTGCTGCTTGTTGATTACAAAATGTCGATCCGCCATGCAGGCAACCTGCGGCAGATGAGTCACACATATTACTTGGCTTGAATGGGCTACAACTGACATCTTTTCGGCAACAGCCTGAGCCGCTCGTCCGGAAATCCCTGTATCAATCTCATCAAACACCAGAGTTTCCACTCCCTCTCCCGACAGAATCGTCTTGATGGCAAGCAAGGTTCTTGAGAGTTCACCGCCGGAAGCGATCTTAACAAGTGGCCGAAGCGGTTCTCCAGGGTTGGGGGAAAAAAGAAATTCCACCCGGTCAATTCCTTTCTCATTGACAGCGACACGCTGATCATTGACAAGGATCCCTTTCTCGCTGCTGTCTGCCTGAAAGTCAATTTGAAACCTGGTTTTTGGCATCATCAACGATGCAAGTTCTTCTGCAATCCGTTTCGACAGCTTGTCCGCATAGGCCTTGCGCTTGAGCGAAAGTTCAGTCGCTTCCTTGGCCAACTGCTGTTCAAGCGTAAAGAGATTCTGTTGGAGACGCCCGATGTTTTCCTCATGATGTTCCAGATCATCCAGTTCCGAAGCAATCCGCCCGGCGTAATCCAGTATTTCTGCAACAGATTGACCATATTTGCGGCGCAATCTTGCCAGAACGGCCAGCCGCTCTTCAATGCTTTGGAGCCTCGCCGGATTGTATTCGATCGAATCCCGGTAAGAGCGAAGTTCGTGGGCAGCCTCTTCCAGCTGCAAAGCCGAAGATTGTATCAATTCCGCAACCGGCTGCAGATTGGGATCAAATTTCAATACACCGGTCATCTCGGAGGTAAGCTTGTGGAGCGTTTCAATGATGGAAGCCTGTCTGGCACCCCCCTGGTACAAACATTCAAAAACATTGGAGGCTGCAGTGGAGAGCTTCTCGGCATGGGCCAACTTCCTTCTTTCTTCCTCCAACTGGTCTTCTTCCCCAGGTTTAATTCCCAAGGATCGGATTTCTTCCAGTTGAAAACGCAGCATGTCGATTCTCTGCGCTCTCTCTTGTTCGCCCATTGCTGCTTGTTCGAGGGCCCTTCTGGCCGCCCGGTATTGCTCATAAGTGTTTGAAACTCTCTGCCTGAGGATGTGAATCGAGTCCCCGGCAAAAGAATCCAACATTTCCAAATGTTCTTCCGGCCGGAGCAGCGACTGGTGTTCGTGTTGCCCCGCCAGGTCAACAAGCAAAGACCCGATCATGCGTAAAGTTTGAACTGTTACAATCCGACCGTTAATACGACAAACAGACTTCCCGGAAGCACTGACTTCACGAACGACCACAAGTGTATCGTCTTCCCAGTCAATTCCCAGTTCTTGCATGACATCGGACAACCGGCTTCCGGGAGTGACGTGAAATAAGGCTTCCACAATGGCTTTGTCGCTTCCCTGGCGGACCATTTCAGAAGAAGACCGTCCCCCGAGAACCAGTCCCAAAGCATCAATCAAAATGGATTTTCCGGCGCCTGTTTCCCCGGTTACCACATTCAGGCCGTCACCAAAGTGCAAGCTGATCTCTTCAATCAGAGCGAAATTACGGACATACAGCTCCAGCAACATACGATCACCCGGCTATTGATTAAATAAGTATGCACATTCAAATTACCATACAGAACGGATGTTCGCAACTTTATAGAAATTCAAGGAACCGGTCGACAATGGCCGGAGTTTCTTCCCGGTTGCGGCAGATAATAAGAATTGTATCGTCACCTGCAATGGTCCCGATAATTTGATCCCAGTTTAATGCATCGATTAAGGCGGTAATTGCGTTTGCATTACCCGGGAGTGTTTTCATGACGATCAGATTTTCCGCCCGATCGATTGAGACAAAACTTTCACTAAGGAACCGCCGCAGCTTCGATTCAGGATTGTAGCTTGGTTCTGCCGGAAGCGCATACTTGTACCGTCCGTCAGGTGTAGGGGTTTTAACCAGTTGCAGTTCTTTGATATCACGCGAGACGGTGGCTTGGGTAACCTGAAACCCCAATGCCCGAAGACTCTCCACCAGCTCTTCCTGTGTCTCGATTTCCCTCGACGTTATCAGTTCCCTTATCTTCAGCAAACGTTGACCTTTCATGTCCGATCGAACCCTCCAGCCTAATTTGGGTTATGCAGTTTCTGACGAAGAACGTCAAAAAAACCGCGTTCCTGCCATTTAATCAATGTGGTGTAATGAGGAGATTTCCGGACAATGATCGTATCATTGACCTCCCCTTTGTAGCCGACCTGCCCGTCAATCGTTATTCCAATGTCATTATGGGTGGCTGACACTTCCACTCGTATCACCTGGTCTTTCTGTACAATAAACGGTCGGGAAGTCAGGGTATGGGGACAAATGGGAGTTACCACCATTACATTGATGTGGGGACTGACAATCGGACCGCCGCATGACAAGGAATAGGCTGTAGAACCGGTGGGAGTTGAAATAATCAAACCGTCGCCCGAGTATTTGTCCACGTACATGTCATCGACATAAACGGACAAAGTAACCATTCGTCCGAAAGATCCCTTGGCAATCCCTATGTCGTTTAAAGCGATGTTCCTATGTATGGTTTGTCCATTCCGAATAATGGAAGCGTCGATCATCATTCTCTTCTCCAGGTGATAATCGCCGCGCAAGACCCTGTCCACGGCACTTGGCAAATCCTCCGGCTCCGCTTCCGATAGAAAGCCAAGATGGCCCAAATTAATGCCCAGGATGGGCAAATCATAAACGGCCAGCTGCCTGGCAACTCCCAGCAGAGTGCCGTCTCCCCCCAGGACAAATACCAGATCGACCTGATCAGGGAATTTGTCAACATCAAGAGCAAGATCACTTCTCCCGATTTGGTCCGCCACTTTGCTGTCAACCAGTACTTTTGCATCTTTTGCTTCCAGGAGACTGACTAACTGTTTGGTTACATCCAGCGCGCTGGGCTTGTTCTGGTTGACCGCGATACCAATTCGTCTCATGGTCCCCCCGTGCTCCCTTCAACCGAGATAAAGTTGCAGATTCAATTCGCTCCCATGAAACTATTCGAGCAACAGCTGCAGAATTCCTTTATTTGTCACTGCGAGTGACTGTTTGCAGCATCTGGTGCGCTTCCCGGACTGTATGCCGCACCAGATCTTCCAATGGGGGTTCTGGTGTCCCTTCCATGTCGGTCAAGGTTAAATAGGTTAAAAATTCGATGTTGCCATCCCCGCCCGTAATGGGGGAATAGGTGAGACCCATGACCTGGAATCCCTCTGACAGCGCAGCATGCAAAACAGTTTGCAGAACTTCCCGGTGAATTTGCGGTTCCCGGACAATTCCATTCCTGCCGACTTTCTCCCGTCCAGCTTCAAACTGCGGTTTGATCAAGGAGATCAAGCCGCCGCCCGGAACAAGCACTTGTTTGAGGACAGGCAGCAGCAGCCGGATTGAGATGAATGATACATCCATGACCGCAATCTCCGGGCGATCTCCTTTCAGATCCTCCGGTTTCAGATGACGGAAATTGGTGCGCTCCATCACAATTACACGCGGATCTTGCCGCAACTCCCAAGCCAATTGTCCGTAACCCACATCAACTGAATATACCAAGCGCGCGCCATGCTGAAGTGAGCAATCGGTAAAACCGCCCGTGGAGGCACCAATGTCAATCACAACTTTGCCATCCAAGTTTACGTTAAAGGTATGCAACGCTTTCTCCAGTTTTAAACCTCCGCGGGATACGTAGGGATGGAGGTCCCCTTTGATTTCAATCCGCGAATCCACTTTGACTTTTGTTCCCGCTTTGTCCACCCTTTCTCCATCCACCAGCACCAATCCCGCCATAATGGCAGCTTTGGCCTTTTCTCGGGATGGAAAAAGACCCTTGTCTGCAAGTAAAATGTCCAATCGTTCTTTTTGGCTCATACTGACTCCTTAAAACACGTCATGTTTACAATAAATGTGGAAAAAGCTTGCATCCCGCAACTTGGCTGGGTGCAAGCTCTGCCACTAAGGCTTGTCTAATCTATCGCGGTTTATGCTCTTTGCCTTTTTTTCGGTGCCAAACGCTTGGCATGCTCCACAATCCGGTCTGCGGTAATGCCGACAGATTCCAGCAGTTGTTTGGGACTGCCGTGTTCGATAAACCGGTCCGGCAAGCCTATTGGGAACAGTTCAACAGCGGAAATCATGTTGGAAGCATAGAATTCCATAATGGCAGATCCCATACCGCCGGCAACCGCAGCCTCTTCTACGGTAATTATCCGGTAACCCCGCATGGCAAGATCCATCAACAACTCGTTATCCAACGGTTTGACGAATCGCATGTTGACCACCATCGGAAAAATGCCGTCTTTCTCCAGGGCAGACGCCGCTTTTTCAGCCAGGTCGACCATGGGTCCCAGGGCCAAAATGGCAATCTGTGATGTCCCCTCCCGCAGAATTTCGGCTTTGCCAACAGGAATCTCCCGAAACTCTGCATCCATCGGAACGCCCCGAGCTTCCCCTCTGGGATACCTGACTGCCACCGGTCCGTTTTGTTGGACTGCTGTGTACAGCATATGCTGCATTTCGTTTTCGTCTTTCGGCATCATGATTGTAATGTTCGGGATCGCTCTGAGGAAAGAAATGTCAAATGCTCCCTGGTGGGTCTCTCCGTCGGCCCCAACCAGACCTGCACGGTCAATTGCAATCGTAACAGGCAAGTTTTGAATGCAGATATCATGAATAACCTGATCATATGCCCGCTGCAGGAATGTTGAATAAATGGCAAGCACCGGTTTCATTCCTGCGCAGGCCAACCCGGCTGCGTAGGTGGCCGAATGCTGCTCCGCAATTCCCACATCAAAGAAACGGTTGGGGAACTTCTCAGCGTATTTAAGCAGGCCGGAACCTGATGGCATTGCCGGTGTGATGGCGATAATCCTGTCATCCGCCTCCGCCAGTTTGATCAGCGTGCTACCGAATACAGAACTGTAGGACGGAGGAGACGGAATCGCCTTGATGGAATCCCCGGTCTCAATCTTGACGGGATTTAGGTAATGTCCACTGTCATAGGAGGCTTCCGCCGCCGCATACCCCTTGCCTTTCTTCGTCACCACGTGAACCAGCACGGGGCCTTTGGTATTCTTGGCTTGTTCCAGAGCCTCCAACAGCAGGGCTATGTTATGGCCGTCAATCGGCCCCATATAAGTAAACCCGAATTCTTCGAATAACATTCCCGGCACAACCAGATATTTAAAGGAATCTTTCAGACGTTCCAGCCCTTTGGCCACTTTACTTCCAAGCGAGGGAATCTTGGACAGCACATGCTGAATTTCCGCTTTCGCATTCTGGTAATGGGAATCGGTCCGAATCTTTGACAAATAATTCGACATGGCGCCAACATTGGGATCAATGGACATTTCATTGTCATTCAATACGACAATCAGGTCAGTTCCCATATGACCGACATGATTCATCGCCTCGAATGCCATGCCGCCCGTCATGGCCCCGTCCCCGATGATAGCCACTACGTGATGCTTTTCTTTTTTCAGATCACGGGCGATGGCATACCCGATGGCAGCGGAAATCGACGTGGAGGAGTGCCCCACATCAAACATGTCATGTTCGCTTTCCGAACGTTTGGGAAACCCCGACAGTCCTTTAAACTTGCGCAATGTAGGAAACATTGCCTTGCGTCCGGTAAGAATCTTGTGGACATAAGCTTGATGTCCCACGTCCCAAATCAGTTTGTCCTTTGGACTGTCAAATACTTTATGCAGAGCAAGGGTTAACTCGACGACACCAAGATTGGCGCCGAAATGCCCCCCTGTAACAGACAGGCTTTCAATCAGAAACTGTCGAATCTCTACCGCCAATTCATCAAGCTGTTTGTGGCTTAATCCCTTAATATCAGCGGGGCTATTTACGTTGTCCAGCCACACGCTTACCGCCTCGCTTTCGCGATTTTTTCTTATCATTTCCAGTGAACAACCGGATATGAAAAGTATGGTCCAACCAGTAAAAAAATTTGCCGACCCTAAGTATTATCAAGTTCGCATTGCGGATGGCATAAGCTTTACCTAGAGCCTTTCCGCTGACAGTAAAAGCGGCAACCAGGGCTGTTGCCAAAATAGCCACCACTTCGCTGCCAAAACCCCCGATTCCTCCGGATTGGACAATCCCGGCAACGACTACAGCCGTCGCCGCACCGCTTAGGACTCCTGCAATATCGCCAATTACGTCATTGCAGAAGTTTGAAAATTTCTCCGCATTACGGACAATGGCAATTGCCTGTTTCGCACCGTGAATGCGCTCGGCAGCCATTGCATGATAGGGAGTCTCCCTCGCCGCTGCCGCTGCCAGTCCCATTATATCAAAAATAATCCCAACAAGGACGATTCCCATAACTGTTAAAACACCCAGCCACCATGGAGCACGATCCAGAACGATGGTGGATGTGTTAAAAGCTCCGGATAAAAAAATAGTGACGACGAAGATGAACGCCGCCCACCTTAGCGTGTCACGCCACGCACTGTTCATGAATATAGGAACACTCCGTTCGGTTAAAATAGTATGTAGAGGGTGGCAACTTCTCGAGTAAACTCTGTGGCTTAGGTCGAGTAGGTTTTCCCAGACAGACACCGTCACGTCGCCATGACGGCGGTTTCCCTTTATGTCCGTCTCGGTGATGTTGCCATGCACCGGACTCGATTACCACTTAGTCCACACTATAATCCCCGAGAAGCCACGCAATTCGCGACAGTCTAGGAGTTTTCCTCGGCAACCCCTCACATCTCCCTAGCCTCTTTTGCAACATGGATTTCATGCAGCACCGGAGAATCGTTTTGGCCGAAACCATTCTCCTGAACCCTGCAATCCCTCCAGATCACTCAAGGCAGGCTACGCTGCACACAAGTGTCGGTGTCGTTCTTTATTCGCATCTCACTCGCCATGCAGGTTCATACCCCATGTTGTAGCCATCCGCACGAGGACGTCAAACCACAAATCATGGGCCTCCGCGGAAGTAGGGTCTACGCCCGCATGCCATTGCGGATCGCCCTACAACCTTAACTCCCAGTATCAACCCAAGGCTGGGCGCCTCAAGCCAACACCAGGAACTTCATCGATGTGCCCTTTGACGGATTTTTAGGCCCGCCTTCAGGAGAGGGGGATCGACTAGAATACTGCGCCACCCTAAGCTTTTGACATCATTATATCATAGCGATCGAACCGCAACCAACCTGCGTGCCGCCGACCAGGAACAGCGCAGGGTCAAGAGGCGGAATCGGCGAACTCTTAAACCGGCATAATGGATTTTTTTTAATCTATTTAGTCACTTTTGATTGATTTTGGGTTCGTGAGTCTTAAGATTCCCGGTTTAAAAGGTAATCTGCAATACTGCGCAAAATAATGGTTTCCCTGTTAAGCTGCGTCAACGCATCAAGGGCGTCATCTGTCAACCCGGCCAGTTGCTTCTTGGACTCTTCCAATCCATAGACAGCGGGAAAAGTCATCTTCCCCAAGGCTGCATCCGCACCTACGGTCTTTCCCGTTTTTTCCTGATCGCCTGTAACATCAAGAATGTCGTCCTTGATCTGAAAGGCAAGTCCCAGGCTCTCCGCATACTTCGTCAGCAACAGCAGTTCCCGTTCCGATGCACCGGCAAAAATCGCTCCCACCCTGACCGAGGCAGTCAACAGATCACCTGTTTTGTGCCTGTGGATAAACAGCAAGGTCTCTTCATCTGTCGGCTTTCCTTCCGCCTGAATATCCGCCACCTGGCCTCCAATCATGCCGCTGACGCCGCTGGCCATTGCAATTTCCCTTATGATTGCCAACAAGTCTTTTTCCCGACCCGGCATATCCGTTTCGGACAGAACCTGAAACGCATGGGTAAGCAGCGCATCACCCGCAAGGATCGCCATGGCGTCTCCATATACCTTATGGTTGGTTGGTTTGCCCCGCCTGAAATCGTCATTGTCCATGGCAGGCAAATCGTCATGAATTAAGGAATAGGTATGTATCATTTCTATGGCGCATGCGATGGGAAGTGCACTTGTCCAATCGCCGTCCAAAGTTTCGACCGTTGCCAAAGTCAAGATCGGACGGATTCTCTTGCCACCCGCAAACAGACTGTAACGCATCGCTTCGCAGATCGGTACTGGCGGGTGCGCAGCGGCCGGAACCAGCCGATTCAGCGCATCCGCCACCTGAGCCGTTCGATTTCTCAGATAAGACTCCAGTTGAAACGACATGTGCTACTCCTCCGGTATAAATGGCTTTTTGCTGAGTCCCGATGCATCCGCCACCAGCATTTCGATTTTTTGCTCTGCCTGATCCAGTTTCTCACGGCAAATTTTGGCGAGTTTCATTCCCTCTTGAAAGTTGGCAATGGCCTGTTCCAGTGGGATGTCTCCCGATTCCAGTTCCCGCACGATTCGTTCCAATCCTGCCAGAGCCTCTTCAAAGGACAGTTCTGCCATTTGCTTTTCCACTTTTTCCGGTTCGGCCTTCTTCTTATTCGTCACGATTGTGTTCCTCCTCCATACCCCATACCTGGCAATCCAACCATCCATCCTGCAGCCGCACATTCAGTTTGTCCCCCAGCTGTACTTCCCGAATGCTTCGGATCAGCTGTTTGTCTTTGTCCACCCGATAGGTTAGGGAATAACCGCGCTTCATGACTTGCAGGGGGCTGTAAGCATCCAGTTTGTCAATCATCCTGTCAAGCCGGGTTCCGGCTGCTGTCATTCGATTGGTCATGGCCGCAGACAGCTTCTGCAAGAGAAAGCCGAATTGCTGCTCCGTCCGCATGACCCGTTCAACAGGGGATCTGCGGGCAAGCCGCTGCATCAGATCGTTGACCTGTTTGTTTCTTGTACCCGCCAGTTTCGTCAGTACCAGTTCCAGTTCATTTTCCGTATGGTCAATTCGCTGGCGGAGCTGGTGAATCCGGTCTGTCGGACGGGTAAAAACAGGCGACTGCTCCAAGGTTTCAAACCGCCTCTTCATTTCACGCATCCTGCCCGCAAGTGCCGTTGCCATTCGCTGCTGTTCCGAATCCAAATGGCGGAATAACTCCATCAGGTGGGGAACCGCCAGTTCAGCCGCTGCGGTGGGGGTTGCCGCCCTTACATCCGCAACAAAATCGGCTATGGTGAAGTCCGTTTCGTGACCAACAGCGGAAATCACCGGAATCTGAGAAGCAAAAATGGCACGGGCCACCACCTCTTCATTGAAGGCCCATAGCTCTTCCAGAGAACCGCCCCCCCGCCCCAAAATCAGGACGTCAATCGCAAGTTCTGGCTGTGTATTCAGTTGCTGGATTGCAGCTGCTATGGATTGGGGGGCTTCCGTGCCCTGCACCAGAACCGGATGCAATAAAACGTGGGCGACGGGGTAGCGCCGGCGAATGGTTGTGATGATGTCCCTTACGGCTGCCCCTGTGGGGGAAGTCACCACGCCGATCACCTTTGGAAACCTTGGGATCTGTTTTTTGTGTTCCTGCAGGAACAACCCCTCTTTTTCAAGACGTTCTTTCAACTGTTGGAAAGCCAGATACAGCGAACCGATTCCGTCCGGCTGCATTTCTTCCACGTACAACTGGTATTGTCCATCCCGTTCGTAAACAGACACATATCCCCGAATCAAAACTTTCATGCCTTCCTTCGGCAGAAAGTTGAGGTTGCGGTTCTTGGAAGCAAACATCACCGATTTGATCCGGCTGCCGGAGTCTTTCAGGGTGAAATACATATGGCCACTGCTGTGACGGGTGAAGTTGGAGATTTCTCCCCGCACCCAGCAATCGGACAAATAGGGGTTTTGCTCAAATAACCGTTTGATCAATACGGTCAAATCGGAAACAGACAGGATCTGTTCTTTTCCGTTCTCCATGGCAGTCACTGAATCCCTCAATTCAAGCTTCGTTTTGCCGATTCCACCGTATTGTACATCAGCATCGTAATGGTCATGGGACCGACTCCGCCGGGTACGGGAGTGATTAGGCTTGCCACCCGGCTGACTTCATCAAATTGGCAGTCTCCAACCAGCTTGCCTTCAACTCTGTTCACGCCCACATCAATCACGACAGCACCGGGCTTAACCATGTCGGCGGTCACCATTCCCGCTTTCCCCACTGCTGCAATCAGTATGTCAGCTTGCCTGGTGATTGCCGGCAAATCGATTGTGCGCGAGTGACAGATGGTGACAGTCGCGTCTTCGGCCAACAGCAGTTGAGCCATCGGTTTGCCCACAATATTGGACCGTCCAAGAACCACTGCATGCTTCCCTTTAATGTCCACGTCGGAACGCTTCAGCATCTGGATAACGCCATGCGGGGTACAGGGCAGAAAAGCAGGCAGCCCTATATACATGTTCCCGACATTTTCCGGATGAAACCCGTCCACGTCTTTGTCCGGATTGATGGCTTGGATAACCTTTTTTTCGGAAATGTGACCGGGAAGCGGCAGTTGGACAAGAATTCCGTGAATCTTTGGGTCCCCATTCAGTTTGCTGATCAAGGCCAGTACGTTCTCTTCGGAGACAGATGCTTCCAAACGGTGAATCTCGGAATAAAAACCTAATTCGATAGAAGCTTTCTCTTTTCCTTTCACGTAGCTGTGAGAAGCGGGATCATCCCCGACCAGAATTACAGCCAATCCCGGCTGTATGCCCTTTCCAGTCAATTGTTCCACTTCCGATTTAAGTTCCCGGCGGATTTGCGCCGCGACTTCTTTTCCGCTGATTACCTGAGCTGGCATTCTATTTCCCTCCTGAAAATGCGGAAAGTCTACGCCCAGTGGGCGCAGACTTTGCCGATTATGGAATTGGCCGCTTATTTCTTTCCAAAGCCGGATGAACTGTGACCCGGATGGAGTTTCGACGCGGGATCCAGATATTGCTTCGCGTTGTTAACCGCGGTAGGCGCCTCCCCGAATCCGGTAGCAATCAACTTGATCTTGCCCGGATAAGTGACAATGTCACCCGCTGCATAAACTCCCGGTATATTGGTTTCACCCTTCGTATTGACAACAATTGCGTTGTCTTCAATTACAAGGCCCCAATCCAGGATCGGTCCAAGCGATGCGGAGAAACCGAGAGCACCGATAATTGCGTCGAGAGGGATCTCTTCTTCCGTTTTCTCTTTGGAGTTGATCAATACGCCCTTCTCAAGTTTGCCGTTGCCCTCCACCGATTTCAATTCAGTAAACACTTTCACCTCAACGGAAGATGCAAACAGTTTGCGAACACTGTCCTCATGGGCGCGGAAACCGTCACGGCGATGGATCAGCGTTACCTTCTTGGCAACCGTCTCAAGCATCAAGGCAAAATCCACCGCCGAATCGCCGCCTCCCACCACAAGGCAGTTGAGTCCTTTAAATTTGGAAAGATCGTCAATAAAATAATGAATGCCTTTGCCCTCATATTGATCGGAGTTGGCTGCCGGCAACCGGCGGGGGGAGAACGCTCCGATGCCCCCTGCAATCAGGACTGTCCGGGAGTAGTGGACAGTCGTGTTGGAGGTCAATTTAAACACTCCGTCTTCTTGTTTTTCCAAACCAGTAACCCGTTCATTCAGACATACTGTCGGATTGTAGGGCGCCATCTGTTCTTTCAGGTTGTTCACAAGGTCCTTCGCGTAAACCTTTGGGAATCCCGCAACATCGTAGATGTACTTTTCAGGATACAATTCCGTCAACTGACCGCCCAATTGCGGCAAGCTGTCGATAATCTTTGTCGACATGTCGCGAATCCCGGCGTAAAAAGCGGCAAACAATCCTATGGGCCCGCCTCCGATAATCGTGATGTCATACACTTTGTCGTCTTGTTTCAATCCTTCTCCCATATTCTGTTCCCCCTCGTCGTTTCACAGTATAAAACGTCGATTCACTGTACGCTACCATTATACTATAAGTTATTAAAACTACCAATTAAAATCGTTTGTGACATTTGTGTGTCTGAAG
>NZ_BDUF01000068.1:48579-51589 GCF_002335525.1 Effusibacillus lacus | reverse complement strand
CCAATTCGAGCCACACCGTAAGCATTGTCTGTGGAATAGCTCGGATCGGCAAAAAAGAGGTCAGCTCCCACAGCCGGATGTTGAAGCCGGTGAAGAAGCCGTCTCCGTATGTGTAAATTGGCTGCGACTCCCCCCACAATCAAGACGGAACGCAATTGAGTTTGTTGCATTGCTTTCAATAGTACTTTTTCCAATCCCTTGGCGATGCAATCTTCCACTGCCCTAGCAATGCCGGCGGGGTCTGCCCCCGAATCGATCCATTTTCTGGCGGCTGTCTCCGGTCCTGAAAAGGACCAGTTAAATCCTTCCACAGGAGAGGGCAGACGAATGCCCTGAGCGTCTTCGGATGCTGTGGACGCCAATTTTTCCAAATGAGGACCGGCGGGAAAAGGAAGGCCCAAAGCCACGCCTACCCGGTCGATAAACTGTCCGGCATGAAGATCCCGGGAACTTCCCAACCGGGTGATTTCATATCCCGTTTCCCTCCTTCGGGCCAGAAGCAGGTCGGAGGTTCCCCCCGACAAATGAACAGCAAGAAATTCATCAGCCGGAGCACGGCCTGCAGTAGCTTCACCGGCAGCTATATGACCTTCCTGATGGCTTGTCCGATATAGGGGGATATGGAAGGAAGATGCCAGGGTTCTTGCCACGGACTCACCAGCGAGAAACACCGGCATGTAGGAACCTTCAACCGGTCTTGGGCGCACCGAAACACATATCGCTTCAAGCTGCCGCAACTCCCCCATTTTTTCGAACAGTTCGGGGAGGTTTTTGACATGTTGAAACAAAGCTGTCGATTGCTGCAGCCCCTGTTTCCCCGTCTCCACGGCAAGCGGTTTCCGCTGTTCGTTTACTATATGGCCCTCACCGTCAATCAGGCATAGGGAGGTGGTGTAATTGCTTGTATCAATTCCCAGAATCATTTTGCACGGAACTCCTCAATCGATCCAAATCAGGGAGCATTTTGCCAAGCACACCATTCACAAATTTGCCCGAATCGGCCGTGGAAAATGCCTTGGCCAGCTCAATCGCCTCATTAATGACAACTTTTGCCGGAGTATCTTGTTCATAGATCATCTCATACACAGCCATCCGCAAAATCGTAAGGTCAACGCTCGGCATCCGGTCCAGTTCCCAGCCAATGGAGTATTGCCTGATCAGACTGTCAATCTGAGGCAGGTTGTCATATGTGCCAGATACAAATTTTTCCAGAGAACCCCTGTCTATATCAGATCCGGCTTCTTCCAGAACGTGGCTGATGGCTTGTGGAACGGGAACCTCCCCCATGTGAATCTGAAACAAGCTTTGCAATACGCTTTCCCGTAATTGCCTGCGGCTCATCCTTTATATCCTCCATTCGCTTCCGCGTCACAATGTTTGGTTTTCATATAATTCCCCAACAACAAAAGAAATAGGGCATTCGAATCTCTGCCCTAGTCACGAGTTTTATTGGGAATCAAACGTTCTACCACATCTCGCCAATCTTCCTGGCTGTCCAGCCATCGTCCCACCAGATACCCCGCTACTATGAATCCAGCAAATACGATTGATTTCCAAAACCCGACAATCAGATACAGCACGCCCAGAATTGCACCTGTCAACATGCCCAGAGTTCGCAGGTTCGCCCTTTGCAGAAAATCCTTTATATGGTTCCACATCGTCATTCAACCCTCGATCGCGCAGATATTTTTCCGGCTTGCGATTTGGACAGGTCGTTTACATACACCACAATGTTCTGAACGTTTACACCGGATGTGGATTCGACATAATCTTTGACTTTTTGCTGAACGGAAGATGTGATCTGAGGGATGTCCAAATCCGGGTCTACCGAAATTCGAATCGCCACTCGCACCCCAACTTCGGAAGGACGCACTTTTGTCTTCAGATCGCTTACGCCTCTTACCAGACGGGCCGCCCTCTCCGCCAGGCTCTCAAGAGTTTGCACCGAAATCCGCACATCTCCATGTTCCGTTTTGTGAACGATGGCCAACGGCTCTTTGGATGCACCCGTCCGGATAAATACAAAGCGAAGGGCCACCAAAAACAAAACAGCGGCTGCTGCCAGAAACTCAAGGGGATAATGGGTATACATATCGTAAAGCCAATCTTGCCCAAGCACCTGAGCCCCCATTAACACGGACAAGAATGCAACCGCCAAAGCAAACAGTCCGAGAAGAATTCGATCTAAAGCACCCAAAAGCTTGTCCCTCCTCTGGTTGAATAAAAGCCCCCCTTTAGCCAACCATAGTTACAGGGGGGATCTGATTAACGAAGGCGATGAGTTACAGCCTCTTCTTCTTTTTCCTCCGTTTTGAAGGTAACGCCCAGAACATGGACATTGACTTCCACTACTTCAAGACCGGTCATGTTCTCGATGGCACGTTTCACGTTGGTTTGCACTTCATGTGCGACTTCCTGAATCTTGATGCCGAATTCCATGACAACGGACAGATCTACCGCACACTGTTTTTCGCCGACTTCAACCTTGACACCTTTTCCAAGGTTCTTGCGTCCCAGCAGTTCGGCGATCCCACCGGCCACACTGCCGCTCATGCCTGCAATGCCTCGCACTTCCGTTGCCGCAAGTCCCGCAATAATTTCAATAACCTCGGGAGCAATTCGGATTTGCCCCATTTCCGTAACGTCAAATTCCAGGTTATCTATTGACATTCCAATTCCCCCTTGTTTGTCCCGTACAATACCAATAGTATACCAGAGGGTGTAAATTATGACAATTTGTAGGCGGGGGCCGCGAAATCCAATCTTAAAGCGGGTACATTTCGAGAAATTTGGTGTTCACGTTTCCTTCGATAAAAGCAGGGTGACGCAACACTTTCAAATGAAAGGGAATGGTGGTCTTGATTCCCTCTATCTGAAATTCCTGCAACGCCCTCTCCATGCGGGCTATGGCTTCGAGTCTGGTGGGAGCCCATACGATCAGTTTGGCAATCATCGAATCGTAAAAAGGGGTCACCCTGTACCCGGGATAAGCCGCCGAATCGACACGCAC
>NZ_BDUF01000068.1:30537-48506 GCF_002335525.1 Effusibacillus lacus | reverse complement strand
CGAATCCGCCGGGCGCCAAATATTTGGTAATGGTCCCGGGACATGGCATAAAGTTCTTGTCCGGATCTTCCGCATTGATGCGGCATTCGATCGCCCAGCCGTCCAGTTCCAGATCTGCCTGGCTAAAGGAGAGTTTTTCTCCTGCCGCCACCCGGATTTGTTCCTTGATCAGGTCAATTCCGGTAATCATCTCCGTTACAGGATGTTCGACCTGAATCCGGGTATTCATTTCCATAAAGTAATAATTGCCGTGTTTGTCGAGCAGGAATTCCACCGTACCGGCTCCCGAATAATTCACTGCCAGAGCTGCGGCTACAGCCGATTCCCCCATTTTTTTGCGAAGGTCCGTTGTCAGTGCCGGAGATGGAGCTTCTTCAATGAGTTTTTGGTGACGACGCTGGATGGAGCAATCCCTTTCCCCCACATAAACAGCATTGCCGTATTTGTCTGCCATCACCTGAATCTCTACGTGACGGGGTTCTTCCACAAACTTCTCAAGGTAGACCCCCGCATTGCCGAAAGCGGTTTCTGCCTCCACTTGCGCCATTTTGATCGCTTTCTCCAGATCTTCCGGGTTGGCGGCAATCCGCATGCCTTTCCCGCCGCCGCCGGCAGTCGCTTTGACGATGACAGGATATCCGATTTGGTCGGCCACCTTCAAAGCATCAGCCGTATCTTCGATTAAACCGTCAGTTCCGGGAACACATGGAACGTTTGCTTGCTTCATTGTTTCTTTGGCGACCGATTTGTCGCCCATTTTTTCGATAGCTTCGGAACTGGGACCAATGAATGTAATCCCGCACGCTTCACAGATTTCTGCAAAGTCTGCGTTTTCCGCCAAGAAGCCGTAACCCGGATGAATCGCATCCACGCCGGTTGAAGTAGCTACCGCCATAATGTTGGGAATGTTGAGATAGCTTTGCTTGCTTGCCGTAGGTCCGACGCAGTAAGCTTCGTCGGCCAGTTTCACATGGAGTGATTCCCGATCCGGTTCCGAGTAAATGGCAACTGTCTGGATTCCCAATTCCCTGCATGCACGAATGACACGAACCGCAATTTCTCCCCGATTGGCGATCAGAACTTTGGTAAACACGTTGGCAGACCCCCGAATCAATCGACTTTTACCAGGAACAGAGGCTGTCCGTATTCTACCAGTTGTCCGTTCTCCACAAGTATCTCTACAATCTCGCCTCTTACATCCGCTTCAATTTCGTTCATCAGTTTCATCGCTTCCACAATGCATACAACCGTTTTCTCGTTTACTTTGGAACCGACACGGACATAGGGTTCCGCATCGGGTGCGGGAGCCTTATAGAAAGTTCCCACCATCGGCGACACGATTTTGTGGAGTGTTGGATCCTCAACAGCAGGAGCGGTTTTCTTGGGAATTTCTTCAGCAGCCGTTTCCTGTGCAGGAACCGCTGGAGCCACGGGAACCACTGCCGCTTGCGAAGCTTGTACAGCTGCTGGTTGAACCACAACGGGGGCCGCAACTACCGGTTCCTTCTTTATGATCAACTTGGTGCCAGCCGCTTCCACATTCAATTCCGTAACTGATGTTTCGTCTATTAAACGTACCAATTCACGAATTTCGTTCAGTTTGAACATGTTCTGGTCCTCCCTTTTGACCTGTATATCTTTAGGCACTAATGGAAAGTATACCACATTTTTGGCTTTTCTTTCTATACCGCCGGGTCAAGTCATGTGCCGGTCAAAAGAAGAAGACGCCGTACATGAGGCGTCCTTTCGATGGTTCATGTTATTGTTTGTAGGAAACGGTAATCTGATGTGCCGGAATTCCAAGTTCCTTGCTTACAATAGAATAAATCTTGGCAGCCTGCTCTTTGGACAACTCGGGTGCCTGAACGGTAACGGTGACCCGTTCCTTGTCCTTGGTGACCAGCGCTTCCGCAAATCCTTCGGCAATCACTTTGTTTTCCGCCTGTTCCGCTTTCTGATAGAAATCCTGCATCGCCTTTAATTCCTGTTCCGCCTTGACCTTTTGCTCGGTGGAAGTTTTGGCGTCCGCGATCACCTTTTGCAACTCTTCCGCCTGCTTGTAATAAGTTACTTCCCTGTTGGCGATTTGCTCTCCAAACCAATCGGCACCGGTCATAGTCTGTTTTTTTTCGGTGCCGTTGTTCTGATTCTTGGTGCTGTCATTGGAGTTGTCTTTTGGATCGGGTGTCTTCGTCTGGTCTTGGTTCTTTGCGTTTTCCGTCGATGATGTTGGAACCGGCTTTAGAGTGTCATCTACCGTGTAGTAGCCGATTACCATGAGGGACAGAATCATCATTGTCGAAAGCCATACGGTTTGACGGTTTGCCATAGTAAGTACCTCCCCAAATCATTATTTTGTTCGCTTCAATTCGCTTTTTTTGGTTCCACTGCGATCCGGTGTGCGGGGACTTCCAGCACACGCTGAACGGTCTCCAGGATCATTGCCTTTACCCTGGGCTGTTCCGCCCCTCTGGCGACAACAAGAACTCCCCGGACATGAGGTTTGATGGTCCTGACCACTACCGGATTGTCAGGTGATCCCTTGGTCATAACCAACTGCTTGTTCTCGTTAAATGCGGTAATTGTCCGGGTTCCCCCTTGTTTGTCGTTTTCGGTTGTTGTCGTTCTTTGGTTGTTAGTATTTTCGGCAAGCACAATTTCTTCGGTAGATTCCAGATTGACCATTACGGTAACATCGGCGACGCCCTGAATCTGATTGAGCACCTGGGCCAATTTTTCCTCATACAGCCTTTCATAACCGCTGATGGACATCCGGTCCGTGTGAATCTCCTTGGTCTGTTGCGCAGTCTCTTGCTTGGGGGGGGGCCCCGGCGAGTCCAGAGAGGTGCCAAACAGAAGCAGTGCAATTCCCAAAGCTCCCACCGCATAAGTCCATTTGGGCACTTTTGAGAGATCGATATTCATTGATTTTCACCCCCTTAATCGGTCAGAAGCTGTACTGAGATAACGGAACCGGGTATGCGGTAGAGAGTTGCCAGTTCCTCTTTCAATTGCTTGATCCTTTTGTCTGATTCCTCTGTATGTCCCCGCCTTGCTGACTCGCCGCTTTCCCCCATTCGTACGGAAACCGGGTCAACCGGCTGAATGGTCCTGCTTTCGTTTGATTTTGGACGTACTTGCAGGACCAACTCTTCAATCTCGGCAGAGTGAGAAACAGATTGTTCAGATTTGGCAAACCGGACTGATACTCTGGCAACTTCAAAAGGATAGGCGGCTTCGACATGCTGTTTCAAGGCTTTCTCCAACACACCGTTTACCTGTTGTTCCGCCAGTTCAGTCTGTTGCCGCTCCAGGTCGGCCGCTTTTTCCCTGATGGATTCGAAGGAGGCAGCCGGAACCGAACCGCCGGGCCATTGAATCTTCGAGATATCAAACTTGTTGTCGTATAAAGCCGAGATGGGCTTGAGCATCGTTACCATAATGACCAGTCCCATCACCAGCTTGACGTAGTTTCGCATGGAAGAAGAAGGAACCACCAGATCCATGACTACTGCAAAGAGCAGAATCAGGACAATTTGCGTCAGCCACGAAGATATGAAATCCAGGTTCCCTCACCTCACCATCAACTGGATGTTGCCCGCCAAGAGAATCATGGTGACGGAGAGAAAGAACATGAAACCGACGGTTGCCATTGCGGAAAAGATGATGAACAAGGTCTTGCCAATGGTAGACAGGCAGGACACTACGGGAGAGTTGCCCAAAGGCTGCATCAGCGCACCTGACAGGCTGTACACAATTCCCAGGCTGATGATCTTGAGAGCCGGGAAGGTGCAGAGTAGCGCCAGGATCAGAAGCCCTCCCACTCCGACCGAGTTTTTCACAAGCATGGAGGCACCCACCACCGTATCGATGGAATCGGAGAACATTTTCCCCACCACCGGAATCAAAGTGGAAGTGGCGAATTTCGCTGTCCTCAGCGCAATTCCGTCCGCCACGCCGCCCATGGCCCCCTTCACCGTCATGATTCCGATGAAGATTACGAAGAAGGCGCCCAATAGCCAGTTACCCGTCGTTCGCAGGAAACCGCCCAGCTGTGACAGTTTGTAACGACTTGAAAATTCGGACACCATCAGCAGAATGGCGGAGAAGAAAATCAACGGAAACACCACGGTTGTCACCAAACCGGCAAAAGCATTGACGACAAACACCACTGTCGGGTACAGAAGTCCCGCGGATGTAACCGCCCCGGATGAGGCCATTAAGGTAAGCAGCAGGGGGATGCTCCCCATCATGAAGCTGCTCATGGCTTCAATTGCCTGCTTGGCGTACCCGGTGGCTGTCATAAACGAGTTGACCGAAAGGATAATCAAAGCTATATAAATCACCGCAAATCCAACTTGCGAAACGGTGTTTCGCTCAAAGGCATTCTGTAGGTTCTCCAGCAAGGCGGCCAGCACGGCAAGGATCAAAATGCTGCCCAAAAGCAATGAATTATGCATGATTTCAAAGAACAAAAACTTAAGCATTCCCAGAAGAACCCCTTGTACGGTAAAACCGTCTCCCCTTAGCAAGTCGAGAATATGAGGAGAAGACACACTTGGCAAAAAATCGCCGTACTGCCGGATTAAATCCTGCAGGAATTTGTCCACCTCACTGGTGTCAATTGACGGTTCAAGGCTGTTGACCGGACTGGACGACGGATTCTCAACCGCCAAGGCCACGGAGGTCAGCGACAGATACATAAGCAGGATGGCAAGGATGCCGATTCTCCATCTGTTCATCCGGCTCCCCCCCGAATCATCACTTGCATGATCGTGTCGACCACAACCCTGACAATCGGAATGGCAAGGACCAGGATCAGAATTTTACCTGCAAATTCAATCTTTGAAGCCAGCCCCGATTCACCGGAATCTCTGACCAGTTGTGCACCAAACTCCGCTATGTAGGCAATGGCGATGATTTTTAGAATGGTGCCGAGCAGTTTCAAATCCACGTTGGCCTGCAAGGCCAATCTTTGAATCTCCTCAAAAACAAGGCGTATCGGAGGCACCATGAACGCAAACAGGAACACCCCTGTTAGCAGCGAGATCAGCATTGCGGCTGTCGAAGACTGTGTTTTGACGGTCAGTATTAAAAAAACGGCTATGAGCCCAAGTCCGACAATTTGCAATATATCCATGCCAGATTCCTTCTTTCGGTAGCCTATTGGAAACGGAACACGCTTGTAATCTCCGTCAACAGCACCTCAAGTTTGCTAAGAACAAGAACCAGAGCAACTGCAATCCCCGTCAGGGTAACCCAATTGGAAAATTCATCCTTGCCCGCTGCTTTCAGAACTGTTTGCAGCACGGCTGTCAGGAACCCGATTCCGGCAATCTGCAGTATGGTACTGATTGCGACTGAAAACATTTTCCCATCCCCCTGCTCTAATACATGATGATTACTGCGGCCGCTCCTGTTAACACGCCCAGATATCTCCACATTTTTCCCAAACGGTCTCTTTCATCCCTTGCAAGAGACTCTTCCGCCGCCAACCTGGTACATGCCAGGCGAATGTGCTTGAGCTGATCGGAGCGGTCCGACACCCCGAGGGTTTGCCCAAATGTCAGCAGGATCTCTCGATCCTGCGGCTGCAAGCTCAATCTCGGACTCCATTGTTCGAATTGGGATTGCAATAATAGGCCAACCGAACCCCCCTCTCCCCGCATCAACCGCTGGCCGGTTTCGTCAAGAAGCAAACCGATCGGACCTGGTATCCGGCGGCCGATTCGGGACAACGCTTCCGGTAACGGGGTTGCCCCGTACGAAATTTCAGTCTCCAACATTTGCAGGGCGGTAATCAACTGATTCAACTGCCTGGCTCTTTCGGAATAAGTTGTGGCTCTCCAAAAACCAAGTCCTGCCGCAGCCATGATAATCATTACAGATCCGACAAGTTTGATCATGGGTACCTGCCCTCTCTTTTGAACAGGCACTGCCCGTCCTTGTCATATACTCCTTCCAGGGTGAGGGGGCCGTTTCGCCGGGAGAGGACGATATAGCGGGAAAAAACTTTCTCCTCAAACAGGGAACGAATGGCGGGCCGGTTTCGGACTTCGCTCAGGGTGAGCCCATGAGCGGATGCGATTACCGCAACTCCGGAATGGACCGCCTCAAGAATGGCGTCACGATCCTGTTCCCGTCCTATCTCATCTGTTATCAACAGTTGGGGCGACATGGAACGAATCATCATCAACATCCCTTCGGCTTTCGGGCACGCATCCAATACGTCCGTGCGAGCCCCAATTGAATGCTGCGGGATTCCGTTCACACAACCCGCCAATTCTGAACGTTCATCGACCACGCCAACTTTCATTCCCCGCAGTCCGGGATGCAGCAGACCGTCACTTGCCTGGCGGGCGATGTCCCGCAACAAAGTGGTTTTGCCGGATTGCGGTGGAGAAATGATCAGGGTATTATGCAATTTTCCTTCCATACCTGTCAGGAACTGTTTTACGCCATCAGCCGCTCCCTGGATCTCACGGGCAATGCGTATGTTGATGCAAGAGATGTGTTTTAGCGTCTGAACCGACCCGAGAGGGGTCAGAACCGCTTTCCCGGCCAAGCCCACACGGTGTCCGCCGGCAATCGTTACATATCCCCGTCGCAACTCTTCTTCCCATGCGTAAAGAGAAGATCGGGTCAGCAATTGGACGGTCTGAGCCACATCTTCCCCCGTAGCCCGATAGGCCTTGTTCAAGGAGCGAATGGGCTGCCCGTCAGGATCCAGGAAATAGTCCCCTTGATGCGTGTATACCTGTACAGGCTGTTCTTGACGGATCCTGATTTCTTCAAGACTGGTACGAACGGGCTGCGGGCTTCTGGCCGCAAGCTTCCGAATAGCCGGAGCCAGAACGGGAAGTATTTGATGTTCAATCACATATTCCATTCGGTTGTGAGGCACAGCGGGAAACAACCTACCCCCTCCTCGTCCAACAAGCGGATATTCCATACATATGGGACAGCTTGTTCGTTTATACCAGTTTTCCCGCAAAAAAACACGAGATTTTGATAGTTGCAAGACTTGCCGCCAAATCCAAAAGAAAGCAAAAAACCCTCCCGTGAATAGGAGGGTCAAGTGCAGTTCAGTCCCGGTCAGGTTGTCACCGGAGTGTCGTCGTTGACGAGAATGGCCTCGTGACATTCCGGACATAAAACTTCCACCACCTCGTCGTCCTCATATACGTCGGAGTCGACAAAAACGGTCTCATGGCAGTTCGGACACTCCATTTCAAAATACTCCAGTTCGTCGTCCTCATCCATATCGCTCAGATCGTTGTCAACATATTCGTCGTATTCTTCGTAATAGTCATTTTCCAGATCTGTAAGATCTTCATCAATGGCCGCCACGTACTCTTCCAGATCAGCTTGACTGACATGAACCCTGTCCAAGGCGCGGACCACATCTTCCAACAGATCCATCACTTCCTGCAGGATTCGGCCCTCCGGTGTGTTCCCGCTGACTTTCAATCCATTGGCCAAACCTTGTACGTATGCCACTCGTTCTTTCAGATTCTGCATGCGGAATCCCCCTTTTGCTATGATCGTACCTAGTATGCACAATTACTCGGAATATGTACTCAGGCTGCACGGGGTATTCCGCAGGTTTTCTAGGACCGGACTCCGTATAGAATCAGGGCTACACCGCACATTACGATCAACATTTTGCTCAAATCCAGCTTGTCTGCGAGTCCAATCAATCCAATGGTTGTAACCAGAATGAGAACCGTCGGGCCGACAAGGGACAGAACAGCGTTAACCATAACAGCCCGTTCAATTGTGCCATAATACAGCATAATCAGGGCTGCAAGCACCTCAATGCTGCCTGAGAGCATTCGCAAACCTGCCATTCCCCAAACCCATTTGTCCTGAACGTCAAACATAGGCACACCTCATTCCGAATCAATGGTGGACAGGGTCACTTCCATAAGGAATGTATGTGTCTCGGTTTGCCACTAGAACAAAAAAGCTGTTGACTTCGTCAACAGCTTGCATGTACATGTATTTTCAGTTTGGCAATTACCGTTAAGCGCGGGATACGTATTCGCCGGAGCGGGTATCAATGATCAGCTTGTCCCCTGCTTCAATGAAGAATGGAACCTGAACCACGTATCCGGTTTCCAACTTTGCCGGCTTGGAACCTCCTGTCGCAGTGTTGCCGCGGATGCCGGGATCAGTCTCGACAACTTCCAATTCCACCGTATTGGGCAATTCAATCCCGATGGCAGCCCCTTCGTACATGACGACATAACAGTTCATGTTCTCCTTCAGAAACTGGATTTCGTATTCCAGCTGGCTGGCCGGGATCTGAATCTGCTCAAAGCTTTCCGTATCCATGAAGGTGTAAGACTCACCGTCATTATAGAGATACTGCATCTGCCTGTTCTCAATTCTGGCCCTTGGAACTTTTTCTCCTGCATTGAAGGTCATTTCCTTGACGGCGCCGGTTTTCACGTTTTTCAATTTGGTGCGGACGAATGCGGCACCTTTGCCCGGCTTTACATGCAGGAATTCCAGCACACGCCAAATTTCCCCATCATATTCAATGGTGACTCCGGGACGAAAATCGTTGCTTGAAATCATGAAAAATTACCTCCTAATGGGTTCAATATGTCTAAAGAACTACCAATTCCTTTGTGGAAGCAGTCAGGATCTCCAATCCGGTTTCGGTTATGGCCACATCATCTTCAATCCGAACTCCGCCCATACCCGGTATATAGATTCCCGGTTCGACAGTCACCACCATGCCCGGTTGCAGAATGTCGCTAGACAAAGTGGAAAGACGCGGCTCTTCATGTATATAGAGTCCCAAACCGTGACCCAGGCTATGACCGAAATGTTCACCGTAGCCCTTTTCCTTTATGATGTCCCGGGCAAGCGCATCCGCTTCTTTGCCGGACATCCCGGGTTTTATGTGCTCCAGAGCGTACATTTGGGCTTCCAATACAATGTTGTATATTTCCCGCTGTTTGTCACTGGGTTCACCCAGCACTACCGTTCGGGTGATGTCGGAACAGTAACCCTCGTACAGAGCGCCAAAGTCCATTTTTACAAAATCACCCCGCTCAAGCAGTTTATCGGAAGCAACCCCGTGGGGGAAGCTTGATCTGACCCCGGAGGCGACAATAATATCGAACGAAGAGCTTTTGGCACCTTTCCTGCGCATGAAATATTCAAGTTCAAGGGCAATATCCCGCTCCCTTGCACCAGGCTTCAAATAGGCCAGAATGTGGGAAAAAGCATCATCCGCAATCCTGGCGGCTTGCCGGATCCATTCAATTTCTTGATCGTCCTTCACGGCCCGGAGTTTCTCCACAATTCCTTCAGTGGGTTCCAGTTCCACGCCTTCAAACTTGTCTTTGTAAATTGAATAAAGCGAATATGTAAGATAATCTTTTTCAAATCCCAGACGCTTGACTCCCAAGGCAGTCAGTTCGGAACGTATAGCTTCCGGAGCTGAAGACCCGTGCTCCACCACCCGAAAATGAGGGGCTTGTTCCCTGGCCTGTTCCGTGTACCGAAAATCTGTAATCAGCACCGCATCAGACGAAGTCACAAGCAAATATCCGGCAGACCCTGTAAACCCGCTAATGTATCTGCGGTTCTCGGGCTTAAGGATCAGCATGCCGTCCACTGGCTGATTGGCAATTTGTTCCCGAAGTCGTGTCAATCGGTTCTTCATGGATACCCTTCCCTTTGGTTTTGCGACCGGTTTTATGTCCCGGGTCGCTTCAAATGCTCGATTAAGGCCAACAGGCCAAGAGCGTAACTATGTTCACCGAATCCGCTTATTTGCCCGATGACAACGGGCGCCACCACGGATTGTTTACGAAATTCCTCCCGGGCATGAATGTTCGACAGATGAACTTCCACAGCCGGAATCGATACTGCACTCAACGCATCCCGAATGGCTATGCTGTAGTGCGTATAGGCACCGGGATTGATCAGAATCCCGTCCGCTGACTCCCTGGCGGTATGAATCCGGTCGATAATTTCGCCTTCGTGATTGGATTGAATAAAATCCAATTCGACTGAATATTGTTTGGCCAATTCCGATAACTGACGGTTAATGTCGGCAAGCGTGGTTGTGCCGTAAATTTCAGGTTCCCGTTTGCCAAGCAGGTTTAAATTGGGTCCGTGGATGACAAGGATCCGTACCAAAGGCTATCCCTCCCAGAATCACTTTGTCATTGTAGCACAATTTTTTTTCAATGAGTAGCAAAAAACCGTTTGAAAGTAAAGAGAGCCCTCCACAATTGCCTGATTGGCATTATGGAGGGCATAAGGCATGGGGAATTAGAACCAACCCACATGTTCACACCGGTTGTCATTCATTTCATCAATAATCCGGGCTATGAGAATTTCATTTTCATAGGAGTCCGGTTGAGGTTCCTGTTTCCTCCAGGTAATGGTAACTGTCAAGGACAGTATGTGAATTGCCAACATTCAAACCTTTCCTTTCCTTATCGAGTTAGTCAGGTCGAATCGATCCCCTTGTAAATCCAATAAAACATTTGCCTTCTTACATCCTGGCCCATTGTGCCGCTCCTCCTTTCAGAAATAGTAAAGCCACAGGCAAGCATACCTGTGGCCGCATATTTCTTGGAACTCAAACAAAAAAGCCACAGGCATGCCGGCCTGTGGCAGTGAAAACAGGATTCAAAAGTCTAGTTCTGAACCTCATTCCAAGCAGGCCGGTAATAAAAATCTGAAGTTGCCAAAAATTTACAGGTTGCCATCCTCATGGGTACCGACCTCCTTTGTCATGGAATAAGATTCATTACAAGGAAATTATATCCACCCCATTCCCTTTTGTAAACCATTTCCGCCCATTTTTCTGCGATTTTTTTCCGGGCAGCGAATTGGCACATTCCTGGCGGGGCTTTGTTATAATGGTAAAGTATTGATATTGAGAGGTGAACCGTCGAGTATGACAGAGATCTGCCTGGTCCGGCATGGAGAAACGCTTTGGAACCGGGAAGCCCGGTTGCAGGGATCAAAAGACATCCCGCTGTCTGAAGTAGGCATCGCACAAGCCCGAATTGTGGCTGATCAACTGTCAAAAGAGAACTGGGATCTGATCTATTCCAGCGACCTTTTGCGGGCCAAACGTACAGCTGAATATATTGGGGAGAAAATCAACGTCCCGCATCTCCTGGATTCAGGTTTGAGGGAACGAAACTACGGACTGCTGGAAGGCATGACCCGAGCCGAAATTGAGGAGCAGTATCCCGGGGTGCTTACCCACCCCCATCAACATCAAATCCCCGGACTGGAAACTTTCGAAGCACTGAGCCAGCGTGTCAAAGAGACGATGGAGTCAATTGCAAACCGGCATTTTGGCAAAAAGATACTGGTGGTGACACACGGCGGAACGATCAATGCCTTCCTGCATTCGGTAACCGGCCAGCGGTCGGACCGGATTGAAAACACATCCATCACCCGCACCCGTTATGACAGATTCCGGTGGTATATAGATTGCATCAACGACTGTGCCCATCTTAACGTGTAACAAGGCATACCCGCTGCAGGGTATGCCTTTTCAATTTTTGGTCATAGTAATCCTGAGATCTAATTTGCAAAGGAGTGTTCCTGTTGAAAAAAGCAGCATGGAAAGTTCTTTCGGTTCTTGCTGTAACGGCAGCTTTGGTTTCAGGATGCATGAACAATCAGGCGCAGCCCAGAACCCTGCGAGGCCCGGGATCACAGCCAGGACCCATGCAATCTCCTGCACCGGTTCCTCCGGCATCACAACCGCCTGCTCCCCCTGCTCAGGGCATGAATGAGGAGTCACCGATGAGAGAAGCCCGTAACATTGCAGATGCACTGGTAGGAAAACACAACATAGAGCGGGCAAATGTATTTGTTGCAGGACGAACAGCCTATGTGGCCGTAAACATTCCGAACATGGCCCAGGGTGCCATCACCGATCAGATTAAAACGGATGTGGCCAATACTGTGCGAGGGGTTGAACCGGATATCCAACAGGTATATGTATCGGCCGATCCGGATCTGTATAACCGTTTTCAGGGGTACTCAAACGACATTCAGCAAGGTCGTCCGATCCAGGGTATTTTCCAGAGATTCATGGAAACCGTGAAACGTGTTTTCCCGGAAGCGCGGTAATTTGAAAAGAAGATTCATTTGTTGGGGAAGTTGACTCCAATGTTGAAAACTTCGGTTCGTTTGTTGGGTATTGTCGGACTGCTTTTGCCTTGTTTACTTGCCGCTCCAGAGCAAGCCGCCGGGGCACAAGCCCCGGTTATCATGATCGACCCGGGACACGGGGGGATTGACCCTGGAACCCAAAGCAGGGACGGTCAGGTTCTTGAGAAGGATCTGAATTTGAAGATTTCAAAAAAACTGGCCGAAAGCTTAAAAGCGGAAGGTTTTCGGGTAGCTATGACCAGGGAAAGCGATGAGGACGTCACCAAATATGCCCCGACCAACCGGGGATGGGGACGGCATCGACGGGATCTGTTCGGAAGGCTGGAAGCTGCTCACCAACACCGGGCTTCCCTTTTGATAAGTATCCATGGGAATCACGGTACGCCCCGCAATGAAGGAGCCGTGGTTTATCATCAGCCTTTCTCCTTCGAAAGCTACATGCTGGCTTGCCAGCTGCAAGATTCCATGAACCGGTTGTCGGGGAAAAGATTCTGTCCCCGGTCGGGAGGCACGTATTACGTTCTCAGAAAATCAGAGATTCCGAGCGTCATTGTCGAGTACGGGTATTTATCAAATCCTTCGGAAGTAAGCAGGTTATTGAATGACGCCTATCAGGACAAGGTGGTTTCCTCCCTGAAGGCGGGGATTCGGCAGTTTATGGTGTTGTACGGGGCTTCCACAAAGTAAAGGGGCTGTTCCTGAAGCAGATCTGTCTGCTTTGAGGTACAGCCCTTTTTCTGAGGGGATTCGACTGCTTTGATGCTGATGGGATTGAAAATAGAGGATTCTCAGTCCGTTATGCCCTCAAGTTTGCATTGCAAATCTGAAATACCGGATTACCAGGCCGTTATTTGGCACTCCGAACTCAAACAGATAGAGAATCTCTCTGAATAAGCGCTTGTAAATCCTCTAATCTTCAAATGAGTCACTCGATCCACCAAGATTACTGCTTCAAAGTCCGCTATTTTTGGGTATCGAGTTATTCACTTGTATCAACACTATAAAATCAATTACCCATGCCCTCAGCAATTGGATGAGGCATGGGTAATTCACGAAGGGAAACTAATTCCACCGCTGCTTATTTCTCGTACCTAAGAATCGGATTCCGGGCTGCCGTGGTCTCGTCCAGACGGTTCACCACCGTGTTATGAGGAGCCGATTTGACAGCATCCGGATTCTCTTCCGCCTCTTTCGCAATCTGAATCATGGCATCAATGAAGCGATTCAGCGTGTCGATGTTCTCCGTTTCGGTTGGTTCCACCATGATGGCTTCTTCCACGTTCAGCGGGAAGTAGATTGTCGGCGGATGGAAACCGAAATCCAGAAGGCGCTTGGCGATGTCAAGGGTTTTCACGCCGTTGGCCTTTTGCCGTTTGCCCGACATGACAAACTCGTGCTTGCATACCCGGTCATAGGGCAGTTCAAAGTAGGGACGCAATTTTTCCATGATGTAATTAGCGTTTAACACTGCATCCTCTGTTACGCGCTTCAGGCCGTCCGGTCCCATTGTCCGGATATAAGAGTAAGCTCTGACCAACACGCCAAAGTTGCCGTAAAACCCTTTTACCTTGCCAATGGATTGTGGACGGTCATAATCCAGTACATATTTGCCATCTTTGTAATCCACGACCGGAACCGGCAGGAACGGGATCAATTCTTTCTTGACACCGACCGGTCCTGCTCCCGGTCCACCGCCGCCGTGGGGAGTGGAAAAGGTTTTGTGCAGATTGAGGTGCACCACGTCAAATCCCATGTCACCCGGCCTTGCGTAACCCAGGATCGCATTGGCGTTCGCTCCGTCGTAATAAAGCAGTCCGCCCGCTTCATGCACAATCTTGGCGATCTCCACAATGTCCTCTTCAAACAGCCCCAGGGTAGAAGGGTTCGTCAGCATCAGTGCCGCTGTGTCAGGACCTACCACTTGGCGCAGGGATTCAAGATCCACATTGCCCCGTTCGTTGGACTTGATGGTGATCGTATCGTAACCGGCAACGGTGGCGGAGGCCGGATTGGTTCCGTGAGCCGTGTCGGGGACAATCACTTTCGTCCGTTTCTCGCCCCGGGCTTCATGGTAAGCCCGGATCATCATCAGACCGGTCCATTCCCCCTGGGCGCCTGCAGCCGGCTGCAGGGAAACACGATCCATGCCCGTGATTTCTTCCAGTTCCGTTTGCAGCTTATACAACAATTCCAATGCCCCTTGCACCGTATCTTCCGGTTGATACGGATGAATTTGGGCAAAGCCGGTCAGGCGGGCCATCCGTTCGTTCCGTTTCGGATTGTATTTCATTGTGCAGGATCCCAAGGGATAGAACCCGTTGTCCACGCCATAATTCCTGCGGGACAAATCCGTAAAGTGGCGAATCAGATCGACTTCACTGACTTCCGGAAGTTCCGCCGGTTCTTTTCGTACATAGTCGCCAGGAATCAGTTCCTCAATCGACTGCTCCGGAACATCGCAAGCCGGAAGGCTGCAGGCTACGCGCCCTGGACGCGACAGTTCAAAAATCAACGGTTGGTCTTTTTCTTGTCTCATATAATCGCCTCCAATCGCTCAGCCAACAGGTCAATTTCCTCTTTGGTCCGCAGCTCGGTTACTGCAAACAGCAAGCCGCCCTTGTACTCCGGATAAACACGTCCCAAGTCATAACCGCCGATGATTTTGGATTCCAGCAGCTTCCGGTTAATCTCTGTCGGGTTGCCGCTCACTATTACCGCAAACTCGTTAAAGAAAGGAGCGTTGAAAAGCGGCTCAACCCCTTTGACGGAAGTCAGCTTGTGATAGGCGTAGTGTGCTTTTTGCAGATTCAGTTTCGCCACATCCTGCAGCCCCTGTTTCCCCATGCAGCTGAGATAAACGGTGGACGCCAGAGCGTTCAGAGCCTGGTTGGAACAGATGTTGGAGCTGGCCTTTTCGCGGCGAATATGTTGTTCTCGTGCTTGTAGTGTCAGTACGAAAGCACGACGCCCGTCCAAGTCCCTGGTTTGGCCGACAACACGGCCCGGCACACGGCGCACCAAATCCTTTGTGGTGGCAAGCATCCCGAGGTAAGGTCCGCCAAAGGAGACGGAATTGCCCAAAGGTTGTCCTTCCGCCACAACGATATCCGCGCCAAACTTGCCAGGAGCCTCCAGCAGCCCCATTGCAATCGGATTTACTGCCGTCACAAACAGCGCTTTGTGCCTATGAGCAAGTTCGGAAATGGTCTTGAGGTCCTCAATGGAACCGAAGAAGTTTGGGTATTGCACAAGCACACCCGCTATATCGTCCCCCAATTTGGATTCCAGGTCCTGCAGGCCGGTTGCCCCATTGTCAACTCCGACTTCGATAACTTCGATGTTCTGGCCGTAAGCATAGGTTTTGACAACCGCCCGGTATTCCGGATTAACGCCGCGGGAAACCAGAAGCTTGGAACGGCGGGTTGCAGCACATGCCATGATACCGGCTTCAGCCAAAGCACTCGGCCCGTCATACATGGAAGCGTTGGACACATCCATCCCGGTCAACTGGCAAACCATCGTCTGGTATTCAAAAATCGCCTGCAGGATCCCCTGAGAGATTTCAGGCTGGTAAGGAGTATAAGCGGTGTAAAATTCCGAGCGGCTGACGATGGCATCAACTGTTGCCGGAATGTAATGCTGGTAAGCACCCGCACCCAGGAAGCTTACATACTCTTCCAGGTTGGCGTTCTTGCCTGCCATTGCCGCGAAATGGCGGTACAGTTCAATCTCCGACCACGCGGCCGGAATGTTCAGATCCCGTTTCAATCGAACCGCTTCGGGAATGTCGGAAAACAATTCTTCCACGCTTTGGATCCCGAGTGTTTTCAGCATTTCGCCACGGTCAGTCTCCGTGTTGGGAATGTAACTGTGCTTTTTCAAGTCCCCGCCTCCTGTTCTTACTTCTCTCTTTTGTAAAATGGGGTTTTGATGATGACGCCTTTGACCGGTTTGTTGCGAATGATGACATCCAGCTCCTGGCCGATTTTTGCATAATCTGCCTCAATCAGGGCAAGTCCGATATTCTTCTTGACGGTCGGCCCCATGGTGCCGGTTGTTACCTCGCCAATTTTCCGGCCCTCCACTTGCACTTCATAATGGCTGCGCGGAATCCCCCGCTCGATCATTTCAAACCCTGCGAGTTTGCGCTTGGGACCTTCTTCTTTCTGCTTGGACAGCGCTTCACGTCCAATGAAATCGCCCTTGTCCAGCTTGACGAACATGCCAAGCCCTGCTTCAACCGGCGAAATCGATTCGCTGATCTCCTGCCCGTAAAGCGGCAACCGGGCCTCGAACCGCAGGGTGTCACGCGCCCCGAGTCCTGCCGGAACCACCCCTTCTTCCTTGCCGGCATCAAGGATCGCTTTCCACACAGCGGGGGCATGCTCCGCATCCGTGTAGATCTCAAATCCATCTTCCCCTGTATAACCGGTGCGGGAAACCAGGCACTTGAAGCCTGCCACGTTCACATCCCGGGCAAACCAGTAGTACTTGATTTGCGACAAATCATAATCGGTGAGCTTCCGGAGGATCTGCTCCGCCAGCGGACCCTGCAAAGCCAATTGCGCTATGCCGGGCGACAGATTGGCGATCTCCACGTTGCCAAAGGAATTCTGCTTCACCCATTCATAATCTTTCTCGATATTGGCCGCATTCACGACCAGCAGGTAATGATCCGTATCCAGGCGATAGACCAGCAAGTCATCCACGCATCCGCCATCGGGGTAACACATGGGAGAGTAGAGCGCCTGCCCGATCTCGATTTTGGAAGCGTCGTTGGTGATCCACTTCTGGATATTGGCCAAAGCATCCGGACCTTTTACTTCAATCTCCCCCATGTGGGACACATCAAACAACCCGGCCCGGGTGCGCACCGCCTCATGCTCCTCCAGGATGCTGGTGAATTGGACCGGCAATTCCCAACCGCCAAAATCGATTGTCTTGCCGCCGTATTCCGAATAAACGGGATACAGCGGAGTGCGTTTTAACTCTGTCACTGAAAGCCCCCCTTGACTCGTTTTTTCCTCCCTTTGCAGGGTTCTGCCAAAATAACATAACCTGAGAATCGGGTATTTACAGCCTCCCCAGTTAGGTGGCAAACCACCGGCGGAAACGCATAAAAAAAGAGACACACAGGGAAGGATTCCCCAATGTGCCTCTGTCCTTGCTACCTGAGAGTTCCCCTCTGCGCTTCGTGTGACAGAGCGAAGAAGTTACCCCTTGGGTGGCCTGCCGGCTCTCTCCAGAGTCGCGTCCTGCCTACGGTACTTCTGCCTGAGAGATTCATGGACATTCGGGACACATCCATTTGCTCCTTCGGCGACGCCTGTGCGTTCTCTCCCGTAACACTCATCCGCATGTATAAGGTTTCCAAAATTGACACAATCTATTTCAGCATCTTGATTATATCACACGGGGTGATCCCATGAAACTGGATTCTGTGGAAACCGATCTCCGGCATGGGGCACCGGAGTGCACAATAGACGACAGCCTGTTTCAGCAGTTTTTGGAGTGTGTGACAAACGGGACCTGGGGGGATTGGACTCTGTTTCAATTGATCCGGGAGGCGGAAGAAACCAAAGTGTCCCCCTCTTTTGATCAGTTGCTGTGCCTGCAGCAGATTCCGGCAGTCATTCCCTATCCGCACCAGGTTGCAACAGCCAGGAAAGTATTGAACGAATTGCAGGGACGGGCCATTCTTGCCGATGAAGTGGGATTGGGGAAAACAATTGAAGCGGGATTGATCCTCAAAGAATACATGATTCGGGGACTGGTAAAAAAAGCGCTGGTACTGGTTCCCG
>NZ_BDUF01000068.1:0-30460 GCF_002335525.1 Effusibacillus lacus | reverse complement strand
ATCCCTGGTTCTGCAATGGACCCGGGAGTTGAACGAGAAATTCTCCATTAAAGCATTTGCCCAAAAAAAAGAATGGTGCTGGACAACCTACGATGTTGTGGTCGCTTCCCTTGATACCACCAAGCGGGATCCCCATCGATCCATTGTGCTGGAACAGGACTGGGACCTGGTGATTGTGGACGAGGCGCACAAACTGAAGAACCGGAAAACAAAAAACTGGGAACTGATCAACCGGCTGCGGAAGAAGTACCTGCTGCTGCTCACTGCCACACCGATCCAGAACGACATGAAGGAACTGTACAATCTGATCACCCTGTTAAAACCGGGACAACTGGGCAGTTCCCAACAGTTTGCCTCCACCTTCATGGAGGAAAAGAGAAAGCCCAAAAACCCGGCAGAATTGAAAGACGCTCTGTCCCAGGTCATGATCCGGAACAAGCGAAGCGAGGGCGGTGTGTATTTTACCCAGCGGAAAGTGGCTTCGATTCCGCTTGAACTGTCTCCCCGGGAACGGGAATTGTACGATGGCGTTTCGTCCTTTGTAAAAGAAGAATATCTGAAACGCCGGGCGGAAAGGGGCAACGTACTCCCGCTCATCACTCTTCAGCGGGAGATATGTTCCACTCCCTATGCAGCATTGCCGACCCTTGAAAGAATGTATAAAGATCCCAAAACACCCGATTCTCTCAGGGTAAGGATCGACCAACTGCGCCAGATGTGCGAGTCCATCCCGCTTGATCAGTATACGAAAGGCAAGAAAGTGATCGAATTGGTGGAGTCCTGCGAAGACAAGGCGATCATCTTCACCGAATACCGGGCCTCCCAGGAATATCTGATGTACATGCTGCAGCAGGCTGGCATCCGGGCAATCCCGTTTCGGGGCGGTTTTAAACGCAGCAAGAAAGATTGGATGCAGGAACTGTTCGAAAAAAGGGCTCAGGTGCTGGTAGCCACCGAAGCGGGTGGTGAAGGGATCAACCTGCAGTTTTGCAACCAGGTGATCAACTTTGACTTGCCATGGAACCCGATGCGCATTGAACAGCGCATCGGCCGTGTTCACCGGTTGGGTCAGACCCGGGATGTATATGTGTACAACATTGCGACCCGCGGCACCATTGAAGAATACATAGTCGATTTGCTACAGGAGAAAATTCGCATGTTTGAAATGGTGATTGGCGAATTGGACATGATCATCGGCAAACTCAAGATGCACAAAACATTCGAAAACGATCTGATGGATATGCTGGTGAATTCGAAGTCCGCCTCCGACTTGTCCTCCCGCTTTGACGATCTGGGGAAAAAGGTGTTAGGAGCGCTGAAAGGGGAACAGGATGGATAAGACACAAATTCGGAACTACTGCAAACGGTATTTTGCCGCCACCGGAACTCCGATTCTAAGGGAGGAACCTGATTATCTGCAGGTGGAACTGCCGATTGAAATCGACAAGGAATTGACGGACCGTCCCTACTATTGGATGTGGATTGAAGCAACGGGAGAAACTCCGAAACCGACCGTTTTGAATCTGATATTTGACAGCAATGTCCAGGTGGATGGGGTTGACAGAACCGAACTGGTCACATTGGGCAGCTTTCGATTGGAAAAAATTTTTGCATCGGCCACCCGCCGGGGTCAATTCGTGTGCCAGTTTCAAACCGGTTCCACCGTTGGCATTCGGGTCCCTTTTTTGCTGACCAGTCTAAAAATCTCATACATTGCAGACCGGCGCAAAGATGAAATCCGTTCCTACGGAATCAATCTTCGGAGCAACCAGGTTGTCCGCGACCTTTATGAACAGGTTTGCACACTGCCCATGACGAGCCAACTCCCCGTCCCTTACACGGAGCAGCTGGCGAACAAAGAAATTCTTGCGGCGTCCTTGCAAACAGGCTGGCAGCGGATTCAGGATGTTGTCATGCAAGAAATTCAGGAAGGCGATCACGCCTGGGCGGCAGAAGCAATGGAACGGCTCGCCCAGGAAATCGAGCAACTGGAGGCTTACTACCAATCCCTTGCTTTAAATGAAGAGGAAACACCCTCCATGCTGGCTGCGGAACGGGAATTGCGGTTTGCCGAACTGAAGTGGCGATGCAAACCGCGAATTCAGATCCAACCCCTCCATTTTGGTTTGCTTTATTTGGATCCCACCCAGTTTACCGGCACATCCGCCCGAACATAAACAGGCTGTTTCCTGATGCCGAATGCATCCTTGATCTCGAGATACTCCGGCGTGCCGTTGATCGACCACACCCCTGTTATCGCCCAGACAGAATAGTAATCATGGGGCAGCACATTGTTCACCAGATAACCGGCCGCTTCCCCACTTTCCGGCAGCAAACCGGTCTGAAAAGGTACCGATTCGCCCCATCCGTGCTGAATCATCACCGCCACCCCGCGGTCAGGGTGCACCTCTGTCGAGAAAGTGCGTGATTCGACAGATTCTCCGATTTCGCCTGTTTCGTCGGATGCTTTTGCCTTGCGGTCGGGAAATAGCACCGGAATGGGCCTTCCATTGATCGACTCGCCGTTGGCCAAATTGATCCACAAATCAGTTGTGTCCCCAGCCGGTTGAAACAAATGCATGCCAGGCCCTGCATACAAGTACGTTCCCCCCGGCTCCGTATTCCTCATCCCTCCGGGACACTCAGGACTGAATTCCAGTAATTCCTTCCCGTCACGGCTGGTTACGAAATATCCCAGATCCCGAGTTTCCCTATGAACATGCCATACGACTACACCTGGAGCATCATCCTTCTTTTCCGCCAATAGTTGACTCATAGCAGCTTCTTTCCATTCTCGAAAAAGGGGATCCCACTGGGCCAGCCGGTCCTTCCATCTTAGCGCCCGCTCCTCGGATTGCAGCACCTGTTCCTCGTTTGTCACTGCTTGCCCCTCGTTTGCAACAACCGGAGAATGATTCCCGTGCAGAAGCATCAGGGCCATTGCCAGGATCTTAAAAGATTTCATGCTTGCACCTCCCGTCAAGCGTCCGTTACACTCGATTGTACAAGCTGTTTTCTGCGTTTCTTGCCGGAATCTGTCGGCGGTTTGGTTAAATTTTCCTACCCGATTCGACTTCCTTCGAGCCAAAAAAAACCCGGCAAGAACAACATTCTCGCCGGGTATCTTCTTCTTACGAAATGGATGCCAGCACCGCCACTCCTTCTTCGGCTGGCTGCAAATGCAGGATGGTTGATTCTATGCCTTCTGTTGCAAATCCGGATTGCAAAGCGTTGCCAATTGCAGCAGCTCCGTCTCTGCAAAAGGCAATCAAAGCGGGTCCCGAACCGGACAGCACCGCACCCATTGCACCAGCTTCCCTGGCAGCCGCAATTGCTTCTTTCATACCAGGAACAAGGGGCGTACGGTAAGGCTCATGCAGACGATCCTCCATAAGATCGCAAAACATCTCCAGATTGCCATCCATCAAAGCGGCAACCATCAGTCCAACCCGATTGACATTGCTCACTGCATCTCCGTGGGGAACTGCTGGCGGAAGCGCTTTGCGGCTTGTCTTGGTTGCCAGTTGAAAATCAGGTACGGCCACCACACATTTCATTCCAGGCGGGGGAGAAAAACGCTTCGCATATGCCTTTTCTTTGACTATGCCGGATACAACGATGCCTCCCAGGATGGCGGGAGCAACATTGTCCGGATGGCCTTCCAACTGTACCGCCAGATTCAGCAGTTCATCGACAGACAAAGGATGTCCAAGGAGTTCATTGGCTGCCCATAATCCCCCGACAATCGCGGTTGCCGAACTGCCCATTCCCCTTGTAACCGGAACTGCGTTATGAATTCGGATGTAAAGGCCTCTTTTTTCCAGGAGTGCCGTTTGATCCGCCCTTTCAAAGACTATCTGCATGGCGCGATAGACGGCGTTTGTCTTATTGACAGGGACCAGATCGGCGCCGTCCCCTGTCACATCGATTTGCAAATTGCCCGAGGACCAATCGACCTCCAGGGTGTTGTAAAGAGACAATGCCATGCCAAAAGTGTCAAATCCGGGACCCAGATTGGCAGTTGTCGCCGGAACGCGTATACAAACCCCCATCCAGATCCCTCCTACTTAAAGATCGCTTTGACTACCGCCTCTTCCGTTGCCGGTACGACCCTGGCCTCCACATTGATTCCGTGGTTCATTGCGGTATCGGGATCTTTGAGCCCATTGCCGGTCAGTACGCAAACAACACGGTCGTTCTCGCTGAAATAACCGGAATTTGCCAATTTGATCACACCTGCCACCGATGCGGCCGATGCCGGTTCGCAGAACACGCCCTCAGCGGCGATCAAACGGTATGCGGCAAGGATCTCTTCGTCTTCCACCATATCGATCTTGCCTTTTGAATCTTTGGCAGCATCTGCCGCTTGCTGCCAACTGGCAGGGTTCCCGATTCGAATGGCCGTAGCAATAGTTTCCGGATGTTCGATGGGATGCCCTTTTACGATGGCAGCAGAGCCGGAAGCTTCAAATCCCAGCATCTTCGGGAGTTTGCCGGAACGGCGATGTCTTCGGTATTCGTTGAACCCTTTCCAGTAAGCGGTAATGTTCCCGGCGTTTCCAACGGGAATGGCCAAGTGGGTGGGTGCTTCTCCAAGATCGTCGCACACTTCGAACGCCGCTGTCTTCTGCCCTTCGATCCGATAAGGATTCACAGAGTTGACCAATTTGACAGGATGGGTTTCGGACACCTGACGGACAATCGACAGCGCCTCATCAAAGTTCCCTTCAATTTCAATGATTTCCGCGCCGTACATAATTGTTTGCGCCAGTTTGCCAAGGGCCACCTTGCCATGAGGAATCACGACCACTGCTTTCATTCCGGCCCGGGCGGCATAAGCAGCGGCTGCCGCCGATGTATTGCCTGTGGAAGCGCAAATGAGCACTTCGGCCCCTTCTTCTTTTGCTTTCGACACTGCCATAGTCATTCCCCGGTCCTTAAAGGAGCCGGTGGGATTCAATCCTTCAAACTTCAGCCAGATTTCCACGCCCAACTGGCCGGAAAGCTTCTCCGCCTTATAAAGAGGTGTATTTCCCTCGTACAATGTAACAACCGGCGTGTTATCCGTTACGGGCATAAATTCCCTGTACTCTTCTACGATTCCTCTCCACATTTGTTTGTCTCTCCTTTATTTGGGTATCAATCTTTATAAGTATCAACTGTACCCGACAATCTCGACCTTGCGAACACCCTGAAGGTCCTGGAGTTTGCCGGTCAATTCATCAACAGCCACATTCAGATGACGGACATCCACTGTTGCGGTTACATGCGCCGCCTGGCTCATGGGAATTCCTTGCGTGATGGTGATAATATTGCCGCCCGTTTGCGCTATGGTATTGAGAACGGTCGACAAGATCCCCGACCGGTGCTCCAGAATGAGCGACAATGTGATCAGACGTTCCCGCTTCTCGTCGTCAAACAGAAAGACCAGATCCCTGTACTTGTAGAATGCGGAGCGGGACAGCCCCACCACGCTGACCGCGTCGTTTACAGTCTCAAACTCGCCTCTTGCCAGCATGTCCTTTACTTCGACTGTTTTAATCATTGCTTCCGGCATAATCTCCTCGGCTACAAGGTAAAATCTTCTGCGCAATTTCAATAGCCTCTCCCCTTGTCCCCCATCCTGCCGGAGCGGTCCGACAAGATTTGTTCACCACAGGAGGATTGCAGTCTTTATATAGTAGACAGTATAACATTGGGTTCCTCATCGGCTCAATCTTTTTTTGAAGGTTCTAGTGGTATCGGGCAGAATAAGGGCTCTTTCCATAAAAATAAGACCCTTTGCCATTGACAAAGGGTCCAGCAACTTGACATAAACACCACAAGCTTCAACTCAGTCATTTCTTCACTCGCATATTTCAAGCCTTCACGGCCAAATCCGCTTTCCTTGACTTCTCCATATGGCATTTGATTTACCCGGAATGTCGATATGTCGTTGATCATAACCTCTCCGACATGAAGCCTTTCCGCCGCATCAAAGGCGGTATGAACATTCTCGGTATAGATACCGGCCTGCAATCCGTAGCGTGAATCATTCACCTGTTCGATCGCTTCATCGACAGTTTTGACCTTATTGATCAGAACGATCGGGGCAAATACTTCCTGAAAAGAAACTTTAACAGCAGGATCCACATCCAACAGTACAGTCGGCAGCAGAATGTTCCTCTGTGCAGCACCACCCGTTGCAACTTTTGCTCCATTCTGTTTTGCTTCCGCAATCCAATCGAGCTTGTGGGCTACCAAGTTCATCGGGAAGTTAATCGGCTTGATTGCACCGACTACACCAGTCAGTTCCCATACTGTATAGGCAACACGCCATTCTCCCAAAATTTTGCAGAATCGAACCGTAATTGATTTTCACAAAAGGCTGATCGGCCCTTGGACTGAAATGATGAATCGCATGAGCGATCAGCTCTTTGCCTACTCCCGATTCCCCATAGATAGTAACGGTAGATTCCACACGAGCCACCCGTTCGACTTCCGCCGTCAGCTCTTTCTTGCCATTGGACTGATTAATAATCGCTTTTTCCCCTACCTGCTGATGCCGACACAAGGTGTTGATTTCCTTGCGGTATTTTTCCGTTACTGTCTGGCCTGCTAGAGTTCACGCTCAAGCTTCGTGACCTCCGTGATTGTCGCGGGAAGCAATGACAATCCGCTCCAATTGTTTATTTGATTGAAAATCACAAGGAGACCGGTATAGCCTTGAGTGTTGCTGTTTACCGGTCTTCCTTTTATCTCTGTGCGTCTGATTTATGCCGCAATTTCGTTTTCTGGCGCCCTCGTGAGGTTCGTTTCGGTTTGCACGTACTTGTCTTGCTTGGCTTCCTCAATTTTTTCTTGAAGTTTTACTCGATTGAGCGGTTCGACCCATTTACAAATGACGAAAATGAGGTATCCAAAAAACCGGACTCACACTCGTGTGCAAGTCCGGTTTATAGTACTCACGCTCGTTTTCAGTTCCTTATCCCGCACCAATCCAAAATAAACGCTGCATAGGTTTTGGTTACCGCTTTGACACTCGGCAGATTCACCCATTCGTCCGCACCGTGCATACTTCCGCCAACGGGGCCGTAACAGGTCGCAGGAATACCGTAGTACAAATTGTAGAAACGAATGTCCGTTGTGCATGTCGATACAAAATACTGCAGCTCTTCGCCTGTAGTCGTCTTATGGGCATTCTTCAAAGCATCAAATATTTCCATGTCTTCGTCAAGTGAAACACCTTCCGCGTGGAACCCGTAGAAAGTAATTTCCGGTTCCACCTCATGCAGCCACTCATCTTCTTTTGCCGCTTCAAGCAGCCACGCTTTCACTTCATCTTTGATCTGCTGCGGATCCTGATCCGGATAGAAACCGATCCTGGCTTCAAACACACATTCTGCAGGTACATTCGACGGCCAATCACCTGCATGGATTTTACCAACGTTTACATTCAACGGATGGTTAATATCTTTAAAAGCCGGATGCTTTGGCCGGCTGTTGATATACTTCCGATACTCGCCAAGGGCATTGATCAGAATGTATGCCTTTTCGATTGCGTTGACTGCCCGATCAGCCCGTTCCACATGAGCACCCAAACCGGTGACCCGAACTCTGACCCAAATCACTCCCACTTGCGCTTTCAGAGCTGTAGGACCAAACGGTTCCGGAATCAACGCTCCATCCGCGACATACCCCCTGTCAAGTGCAGCGAGCGCCCCGTTTCCGGTACATTCTTCCTCAATCACCGTTTGCAGCAGTACATCCGCACCAAGTTCAATCCCGGCCTCTTTGATCGCTTTTACGGCAAAGATCATGGCGGAGGTTCCCGATTTCATGTCTTGCAGGCCGCGGCCATACATTCTGTCCCCTACAATTGTGGAACCCCAAGGATTGTAATTCCACAGCGATACGGGTTCAGGACTGACTACGTCAATGTGTCCCTGCAGGATTAAGCTTTTTCCGATTTTCGGACCGTTTGTTTTCCATTGTCCCACCACTACCGGTCTGCCCGCATAGGACCACTCAACGGGAGAATATCCGGGGAGCCGGGAAATCCTTTTTACGTCCGGAACAAATTTGTCAGTTTGAAGCTGCATTTCTTCGGTAAAGTAGCTGGCAATAAAATTTTGCAGAGCCGCCTCATTGCCCAATGTGCTTGGATAACTCCCGATTTTCTGAAGAAAAGCAACTTCGTCGTCCCAGAGTTCCTCAATCTTATTGAGCACCTTTTCGAGAATGTCACTCTTTTGGGTAATCATTCGTGTTTCTCCTTTCAGCGGTTCAGTTTCGGGCTCATTCCTGTGCCAGTTCGTGGACAACATACAGCAGCACATTGGCTCCCTTTTCGATGTCTTCCCACAAGGTCAGTTCTTCCGGACAATGGCTTTTGCCGCCGACACTCGGAACAAAAATCATTGCAGACGGAACGATGTGGTTCATATATTTGGCATCGTGTCCCGCTCCGCTTACCATGTTTCTAACACTGTAACCCGACATTTCGGCCCCTTTTATCACATGTTTGACAATGTGCTGCGAAAAAGCGGTAGCCGGGATCTCCCACAGTTTGCTGACTTCGATGCCGACTCCTTCAACGGCTGCAATCGTGCTGATTTTTTCAAGAACTGACTCTACGGCCCGTTCCCGGACAATATCGTTAAAATGGCGAATATCAATTGTAAAAACCACTTCGCCTGGAACGCAATTCACTGCACCCGGTGCCACTGAGAGCCGTCCGACGGTCGTTGTTGCAGTATCGTCGATGTCCTTGGCAATTTGCTGAACCGCGACGATCATCTTTGCTGCCGCCACCAAAGCGTCTTTCCGCATCGACATCGGTGTCGGTCCAGCGTGATCGGCTTGCCCCGTCAACCTTACCTCCAGCCAGGTGATTCCCTGGATTCCCTCTACCGCGGCAATCGAGATATTTTCCCGTTCCAGTACGGGTCCCTGCTCAATATGCAGTTCGACATACCCGTACATGTCTTTAATACGGTTTTCTTCAGAACCGGCATATCCGATTCTTTGCAGTTCATCCCCAAACCGTTTTCCGCTAGAATCCTTCAGATTGAGAATAAAATCCTTGTCGAAAACCCCGGCAACTCCGCCGGATCCCAACATGGGCGGTTCAAAGCGTGCCCCTTCTTCGTTTGTGAAGTTTACAATCTCAATCGGTCGCTTCGTTTCAATGTCACAGTCGTTTAACACACGAATTACTTCAAGCGCGGACAAGACGCCGAGAATCCCGTCAAAACGGCCACCTTGCGGCTGGGTATCAAGGTGGGAGCCGACTACAACAGCCGGTGCGTCCTTGTCCTTTCCTTCCCGTCGGCCGTAAATGTTCCCGAAATCATCCACCCGTACTTGCAGATTCAAATCTTGTAACCACTTGATAAAAATATCCCGCATTTGCTTGTCTTCGTCGCTCAGCGCCAGTCTGCACAACCCGCCCTGCGGAAGCGTTCCGATGCTGGAACTGACATCAAGCATTTCCTTTATTCGGGAAAGATTGACTGTAAGTAACGATTGCTTCATCTTAAGATCAACCCCTGTCTATCGATTGCCAATCCGGCTTTTTACAGCTTGATTAACGGGGAATAAAGTTCGGGCCGGCGAGAACCGGTCAGGTCATTTACGTGATCAACCGGTTTTCCTTCCATTGCCGGATAGAAAACTTTCTTCTGTCTCGGTACTTGTAAATCCAGTTCCGCATAAATGACCGTCTCATCCGTTTCGTTCGCTTGTGCCAACGTTTCGCCATTCACACCGAAAATGCTGCTTCTGCCGAGAAAACGAAAACCCCGCTCCTCTCCGACACGGTCAGAAGATACTACATAGACCCGATTTTCAATCGCACGTGCCGGCAGCAAATAATCCACCTGGGATGATGCCGTTAACGGCAAATTTGTAATGTGCACGAGAATATCCGCACCCTGCAGCGCCAGGATCCGTGCCTGTTCAGGGAAACGTATATCGTAACAAATGAGGACTCCCAGCTTTCCTATCGATGTTTCTACGAGCGAAAACTCATCGCTTCCCGGTGATACAAAATTATCCAGCCCCAAACTGGGCAAATGCGCTTTCCGGTAGGTCCCGGCTATGCCGTTTGGTCCTATTACCAGAGACGAGTTATAGGTTTTGCCTGCAAAAGATTCAAGAAATCCCACGATGGTGTAGACATTCGCCTGTCGCGCCGTTTCCGTCAGTTCCCTCGTCCATTCGTCTCCGACCGTCAGGGCATTGTTTTTTATTTCTTCTTCATTATTGAAACAGTATCCCGTCAGGGAACACTCGGGAAAAACGACAAGTTTTGCCCCTTCGGCCGCTGCCGTGTTGATAAATCCTATTGTTTTTTTCAGATTTTGCGCGATGCCACCCAAAACGGGATCCATCTGTGCAACCGCCACTTTTACTCGCATCCTGTTCCCTTCTTTCTGGGTCGATTACCCGAGATAAGCTTCCACGATCCGGCTGTCCTCCATAAGAGCCTGTGAGTCGCCCGACAGTTTGATCTCGCCCGTTTCCAAAACATAAGCCCGTTTTGACGATTCCAAAGCCAGGTGGGCATTTTGTTCAACCAGCAGAATCGTGATTCCGCTCTTTCGAACTTGATCGATTACATCAAAAACCGTATCCACCATGACCGGCGCCAGTCCCAGAGAAGGTTCATCCAGCAGGAGAAGTTTGGGTTTCGATAACAAAGCTCGGCTTAATGCCAACATTTGCTGTTCTCCCCCCGACAGTGTGCCGGCCATCTGTTCTGCCCGATCCCTTAAAATGGGGAACAACGAAAACACTTCTTCATAGTCCGCTTTCAACTGATCCTTATCCCTTCGCTGATAGGCACCGATCTTCAGGTTTTCCATTACAGTCATGTTGGTAAAAATCCGTCGTCCTTCCGGCACATGGGCAATCCCGCGCGCCACAATTACATCGGGCGACAGTCTGGTGATATCTTCGCCTTGAAACGTGATCGATCCGCTTTTCGGCCGAATTAGTCCGGAAATGGTCTTCAACAACGTGGATTTTCCGGCTCCGTTTGAACCGATTAAAGTCACAACCTCTCCTTGTTCAATATGGAGTGAAACTCCCTTAAGCGCATTCACATTTCCGTAATTCACTTGCAAGTTCTCAACTTTGAGCATTCTTATACCTCCTGCCCAAATAGGCCTGCACAACTTGCTGATTGCCGGTGACTTTTTCATAGGTGCCCTGATCCAGCAACTGGCCGAAATGAAGCACAGCAATCTCGTCGCAGATGCCTTTTACAAGTTTCATGTCGTGTTCAATCAGGAAAATGGTGTTGCCTTCATCGCGCAATTGTCGGATCAACTGCATTAATTCGGCGGTTTCCGCCGGATTGAGGCCGGCAGCCGGTTCATCGAGAAAAATCAGCTCCGCTCCGGTTGCCAAAGCACGAACGATCTCCACCTTGCGCTGCAACCCCTGCGGCAAATCGCTGGCAATCTCATCCCGCAGTCCAGAAAGATTGTATTTGCTCATCAAATCGTTCACCAATTTCTCCGCTTGCTGTTCAGATTGGCGAAATTTCATCAGCATGAACAGTGCATCAACGAAGCTGTATCTTAATTTGTGATGGGTGGCCAATAATACGTTCTGAAACACAGTGTGACCTTTGAGAAGGCGAATGTTTTGGAACGTTCTGGAAATTCCGAGTGAAACAATTTCATGTGTTTTCAGCGAAGTGATATCCTTGCCTTTGAAATAGATCTTGCCTGCAGTCGGTTTATAAATTCCGGTGAGCAGATTGAACATGGTTGTTTTTCCTGCCCCGTTCGGGCCGATTAACCCAAATATCTGACCCTGTTTGATATGGATGGATACGCGATCCACCGCGGTAATCCCGCCAAATTTGATAGTCAAATCGTCAGTCCGCAGAATGGGTTGGCTCATGGGCGCTGTACCCCCCTTTCATTTGGGATTTTTGGAAAACCGTTTTTCGCAGAAATCCGCTGACTTTCTCCAGTACACCGCTAAGTCCTTTTGGTGCAAATATGACAACCATAACAATCAGAACACCGTAAATCAGCATCTGATATTGGGCAAATGTACGTAAATATTCCGATACGATCGTAATAAACAGTCCTCCCAGTACGGATCCCAAAATACTTCCCATGCCCCCAATCAGCAGCATCAGCAATACGTTAATCGACATGGCCAATTTGAACGTCTCCGGACTCAAAAAGAGCACAAAATGGGCATAATAGGCGCCGGCAATTCCGGCAATCGCGGAACTGAAAGTAAATGCCAATATTTTATAGTAGGCGACATTTACCCCCATCGCGCTTGCCGTAATCTCATCCGTGCGGATGGATACAAGAGCCCGCCCCATCTTGGACTGCTGGATTCGGGTTGAAAAGTAAATCGCGCTAACGGTAAAAGCTAAAATCAGAAAATAGTAGTGCGTTTTGGAACTGAAATCCAATCCGAAGATCGCTTCCGGCTTTGGGATCCCGCTTAAGCCCATCGGCCCGCGGGTGACATCCACCCAGTTGTTGATCAAAAGATGGACGATTTCACCAAATCCCAATGTGGCAATTGCAAAAAAGTGGCCGCGCAAACGGAGAACCGGATACCCGATCAAAAAACCGGATACGGCAGAAATTACTGCCGCCAATACAAATGCCACCCACACCGGAATCCCGTTCATTGATAAAATGGCGGACGCATAGGCACCAATCCCAAAAAAGGCGGCATGCCCCAAGGAAACTTGACCGGCAAAACCGGATATCAGATTCAGGCTTAACACAAGTACGACATTGATCCCGCCCATGACCAGAATGTGAATGAAATAATCATCGGGAAAGACAATCGGAAACGCAACAAAAAACAGTAAGCAAAGCCCTGCCAGAAGTTTTTTGTTCATTTACACCTTCTCCTGTACGTGTTTTCCGAACAAACCCGCGGGCTTGAACAGAAGCACCAAAATCATGATCACGAAACTGATCACGTCCTTATATTCCGACGACCAGTAACCTGCCGCATAAGTTTCCACCAGCCCGAGAATTAAACCCCCGGCGATAGCACCCGTGACATTTCCGATTCCTCCAAGCAAAACAACCACGAATGCTTTCATCGTAGCCATTACACCCATAGTCGGGTACACACTGAAAATCGGCGCCAGCAGCGTACCGGCCGAAGCGGCAAGTCCGGCTCCAATCGCAAATGTCATGATGATGATCCTGTTTGCCTTGATTCCCATCAGTTTTGCCGTTTCCATATCAAAAGCACAGGCTCTCATCGCTATTCCAATTTTTGTTTTCTGGATGACATAATACAAAACGCCAATCAGCAGGGCGGCGACAAAAACCACAAACAGACGCTGCCCGTTTAACACCATCCCGCCAAGATGGATTTGCATGTTGGTAAACGGTGATTGCAGGTTTCTCGGATCCGGTCCCCAGATCAGTTGAACCGCATTTTGCAAAATAATCGATACACCGAGCGAACTGACCATCAGATTGACGCGATCCGAATTCCTTAACGGTTTGAATGCCAACCGTTCCATAACAACACCCAGTACACCAACAATCAGCATCGCCAAAGGTATGGCCAGCAAGTAGGGAAGCCCTAAACCGCTGGCCAGGCCAACAGCGATGAATGCGCCGACCATCAACAGTTCCCCATGGGCAAAGTTAATCATGTCAAGCATTCCAAAAATCAGGGTGAGTCCCAAAGCAATCAATACATAACTGCTTCCTATGACAAAGCCGTTCACGGTCTGCTGCAAGAACTCTATCATGCTAAAACTCCTTTCAAAATAAAGGTGAATCCCCCAGAGTTCCCGACTGAGGGATTTCACCTTTAAAACAGGTGTTTCGTTTCGACACTATTTGCTGTCCTTTTCTGATCCGATGGGAACCCGTTTTCCGCCCTGAATTTTCACAAACAGGAGTCCCTTTGCTGCCTGTCCGTTTTGATCAAAGGTTGTGGGGCCGCATACACCGGGAAGATCTTTGATTTTGCTCATTGCCTCGCGGATTTTTTCCCGATCCCCGCCACCGGCGGTTTTGATCGCTTCAGCAAGGATATAGACCGCTTCATAACTGTTGGCGGCATACATGTCCGGGCCTACGCCGTATTTTTTCTTATAGTTTTCAACGAATTCCTTGGACTGCGGGAAATATTGATAGGCTTCCGGCTCAAAGTAGCTGACATGAATCATTCCTTCAGCAGCGCCTTCCGAAAGTTCGAAAAACTTGTCATTGGTGAATCCGCCGAGTCCCAGCCATTGGGTTTTAATCCCCAAATCGCGCGCCTGTTTGAGGATTTGGGCTCCTTCGGTGATCAGACCGGCAATAAATACGCCTTCCGGATTGAGATTCTTGAGTTTTGTCAGCTGTGCGTAGAAGTCTTTGTCTCCCTGGTTGTAATACTCCACCGCGAGTATTTTCCCGCCCAACGATTCGGTTGTCTTTTTATACTGTTCGGCTCCCGAACGGCCGTAATCGGTATTTTCCGCGATAATTGCTACTTTTTTCAGATTCAGCTTTTTCGTGGCATATTTAGCCAATTCAGGTCCCTGAAAACTGTTGGGCATCAAATTGCGGAACATATACTTGTGACCCGGTTCCGTAATACTGTCAGCCGTTGAACCCGGTGTCAATTGAACGACTTTTTCACGTTCTGTGACAGCACGGACGGCAAGGGTAACGGATGAGTTGAAGTTGCCAAGAATGGCGGACACCTTATTTTGGGTAATCAATTTTTGCGCTGCGTTTACGCCTTCGGCCGGAACTCCTTTGTCATCCTCAAACAAAATATTGAGTTTTAACCCGTTGATTCCGCCCTTGGCGTTGATTTCTTCCTGTGCCAGTTCAATCGCCTGTTTGAAACTTTTTCCCTGATAGGCAGATCCTCCGGTAAGCGGGAAAATCGCCCCTATCGTCACACTGTCTGCCTTACCGCCGCTCCCGGTTTGTTGACTGCCGCAACCGCTGAGCAGCGAACCCATCAAGAATAACGAAGCTACTGCAACCCCCGTAAATTTTTTTCTAAACATTTCTATACCTCCCTGCTTGATCTGCATGAATTTACTAGCAAAGTCCATGCCAACACAATTTGAGTAGGAAAACCAGCAAATAATCGGTATTTTCCATAAAAACAGACTGTTTGTTCGATTCCGAATAACATTTTCGAATCGAATGCAACTCAAACCGAATCGATTTCGATTCTATCTCGAAAATCCGGAATCATTGCAGGCCGAACTGCTGGGTATTTTTATTATTTTTGATTCGAAAACAATTCAATTACTCTCGAATATTTGATATATTTTAAATTATCAACGAACTGATTTGATTTGATTTGAAAGGAGTTACCCCGCTGATGCTGCGTGAAATGACACAACTTACACCGAAGAATTTCGAAGATTTACTGAATGCATTGTCTGACGGGATCTATATATCCGACGGAGAAGGAAACACGCTATGGGTTAACAAATCAAGCGAGAATATCATTGGCAAGCCAAAGTCGGAGTTAATCGGGCGCAATGTGCGGCAATTGGAAGCGGAAGGTGCTTATAACCCTTCCATTACAAGAATGGTCTTGGAAGCGGGAAAAACCATCAGTACCGTTCAAGTAATGAAAAATGGACGCAAATATTTGGTAACCGGACATCTGATTCGAAACGAACAGGAAAAAATCGAACTGATTCTGGCCCATTCCCGGGATATAACAGAAGCGGTTCGCACAACTTCACAGCTTGAAGAAACGGAAGCTTTGCTGAGACGTTACGGTCAAGAAATTCGCAACATTAAGCTTAAGCAAAACGATCATTTGGAGCATCGCCCCGTAATCGGAAAAAGCAGAACGTTCCTTGCCCTGCAGGATTTAATCGACAAGGTTGCCGCCGTTAGCACGACGGTGCTTATTACCGGTGAAACTGGAGTGGGCAAGAACGTAATTGCCAAGAGAATACACCAGTTAAGTGAACGTTATGAAAAACCTTTTGTCCATATCAATTGCAGTGCAATTCCGGAATCTTTGATTGAATCGGAATTGTTCGGCTATACAAAAGGGGCTTTTACAGGCGCAAATTCCAGCGGAAAAATCGGGCTTGTCAAGATGGCCGACCAGGGGACTCTCTTTCTCGATGAAATTGGTGAATTGCCGCTGCATGTCCAATCGAAGCTTTTGCAGCTGATTCAGGATAAGACTTTCATGCCCGTTGGGGATACTCGGGTACACATGGCGGACGTGCGAATCATTGCCGCTACCAATCAGGATCTTGCAGCCATGTCAAGAGAGGGAAGATTTCGATCCGATCTGTACTTTCGCCTGAATATCCTGCCGATTCACGTCCCCCCGTTAAAGGAGCGCAGGGAAGATATTTTCCCGCTATTATTTTTCTATCTGAAAAAATTCAACCGGGAGCATAGGCAAAACCGCAAATTTTCACCTGAAGTTCTCGATCTTCTGCAGCAGTACGACTGGCCGGGCAATATCCGGGAGTTGGAGAATCTCGTGGAACGTCTCGTCATTACCGCGAACAAAACTGAAATTTCCATGTCTGATCTGCCGGAAAATGTACGGGCTCAAAACGACCGAGAGAATGCTTCCATAAATATGTTGGTCGGGGAAACGTTAACCGAAATGATGGAACGGATCGAAATGAAAATAATCGAAAAGGCTTACATGCAGCATAAGAGCACAAGAAAAACGGCTCAGGCACTTGGCGTGACCCAATCCCTGTTGATGCGCCGCATAAAAAAATACGGTTTGAACTTTATCAACCAAGAGTAACAGGGGTCTTGCGACCCCTGCAGCAGCTTGACAGATTCGGCTAATTCCTGTTGAACACCACAAGCTTCAACTCTGTCATTTCTTCAATCGCATATTTCAAGCCTTCACGGCCAAATCCGCTTTCCTTGACTCCTCCATACGGCATGTGATCTACCCGGAATGTCGGTATGTCGTTGATCATAACCCCTCCGACATGAAGCCTTTCCGCCGCATCAAAGGCGGTATGAACATTCTCGGTATAGATCCCGGCCTGCAATCCGTAACGTGAATCATTCACCTGTTCGATCGCTTCATCGACAGTTTTGACCTTATTGATCAGGACGATCGGGGCAAATACTTCCTGACAGGAAACTTTAACAGCAGGGTCCACATCCAACAGTACAGTCGGCAGCAGAATGTTCCCCTGTGCAGTACCACCCGTTGCAACTTTTGCCCCATTCTGTTTTGCTTCCGCAATCCAATCGAGCGAACGCTGCACATCCCCGGGTGTAATCAGGGCAGACACGTCTGTGGCAGGATCAAGCGGATCACCCGCTTTAAGTCTTTCGGTTGCTGCAACGAACTTCTCCACGAACTCGTCATAAATCTCTTCATGCACATAGGCACGCTGCAATGAGATGCACACTTGTCCCTGGAAAGCAAAAGCACCAGTTACACAACGGGATATGATTTTGTCAATGTTTACCCCTTTGTCTACAATTACGGCAGCATTGGAGCCCAGCTCCAAGGTCACACGTTTCAATCCCGCTTTGTTGCGGATTCCGATCCCAACCGCAGGACTTCCCGTGAAGGTAATTTTCGACACTCTTTCATCTGTTACAATCCTGTCGCCGACAACTCCGCCGCTGCCTGTAACCACGTTGAGAGCACCTGCCGGCAGCCCGGCTTCTTGCAGAAGTTCCGCCACAAAGAAGGCGGAAAGCGGGGTTTGGGTAGCCGGCTTTAACACGATCGTATTCCCGGATGCGATTGCCGGTCCGAGCTTGTGGGCTACCAGGTTCATTGGGAAGTTAAACGGCGTGATTGCACCGACTACACCAATCGGTTCCCGTACTGTATAGGCAACACGCCCTTCTCCACCGGGTGCTGCATCAAGCGGCAGCGTTTCCCCATGAATCCGCTTGGCTTCCTCAGCCGCAAACTTGTACGTTTGTATTGTGCGAGCCACTTCCGCTTTTGCGGTTGTAATCGGCTTCGCAGCTTCAAGCGCAATGATTCTTGCAGCTTCGTCCGACCGCTGTTCCAACAACCGGCAGAGATTTTCCAATATGTTCGCGCGCTGATGCGCAGGCATTTTGGCCATAATACCTCTCGCCTGATAGGCGGCTTCGATTGCCCGATCCACTTCCTCTGCTGTTGCAGCCGGAATTTCTGTAATCGGTTCGCCTGTGTAAGGAGATACAAGAGTGGTATAGTTTTGGGAGTTGATCCATTCCCCGTTAATAAATAATTGTTTCTTCATAGAATTGTTCCTTTCCCAATCCATCGATTTCAGTGCTTCACGATATCGGCAAAAACGCTCTCGAGCACATCCAGCCCTTCTTCCAGTTGTTCGTCGGAAATTACCAGTGGAGACAGGATGCGAATCACATTTCCATATAATCCGGCCCCCATCACAATCACTCCGCGGCGGTTGCATTCTTGAATAATCCGGCCTGTCAATTCTTTGTCCGGTTCTTTTGTCACCGGGTCTTTTACCACTTCAATCGCACACATCGCCCCCAATCCGCGAACGTCGCCGACTGATTCGTACTTCTGCTGCAGCTGTTTAAAGCGGGAAAATATTTTTTCCCCGATCACGTTGGACCGTTCAAGCAGCCTGTCTTCTTCCATCATTTCGATAACCTTCAACGCGGCTACGCAGCCAAGCGGGCTTCCGCCGTAAGTTCCGCCGATTTCTCCCGGAGCAGGAGTGTCCATAATCTCGGCACGACCGGTGACCGCACTGATCGGCAGACCTGCTGCAATCGATTTTGACATTGTCATCAAATCCGGAATCACATCAAAGTACTCCATGGCAAACATTTTTCCTGTGCGTCCGAATCCGGTTTGCACCTCATCTGCAATAAACAGAATGCCATATTTTTCGCAGATTCGTTTTACTCCCTGAACGAATGTTTTCGACGGAACAATAAAACCGCCTTCTCCCTGAACCGGCTCCATGATAATCGCTGCGACTTCTTCCGCAGGAACTTCCGACAGGAAGAAATCTTCCAACCGACGGAGAATTTCCTGATCCAACTGTTCAGGGGTCATTCCTTCGGGTCTGCGATAGTAATACGGATAGGCCATCTTATAGGTATCGGGAGCAAACGGGCCAAAACCGAATTTATACGGCTTCACCTTGCTTGTCAGTGACATAGCAAGCAGAGTCCGGCCGTGAAATCCTCTCTCAAAGGAGATAATTGATTTTCTGCCTGTATATTTGCGGGCAATCTTGACCGCATTTTCGACAGCTTCCGCTCCGCTGTTCAGGAAAAATGTTTTCTTCTCGTACGAACCCGGTGTAATGGTATTCAGTGTTTCCGCCAATTTTACATACGGTTCATACATCATCACATGAAAGCACGGATGAATATACTTGTCCAGTTGTTCCTTCAACGCTTCCACCACTTTGTGAGGACAATGCCCGGCGTTCAGAGTGCCGATCGCGCCGGCAAAATCAATAAACGTATTGCCGTCCACATCTGTCAGCAATGCCCCTTCACCTTTCACGGCAAATGTAGGCACCGTATTGAATGGACCGCGCGGAACATTTTTCTCTTTGAGTTTCAATAATTCTTTTGCTTTCGGACCTGGTATCGGCGTATTCAGTTGAATGAATTTTTTTGTTGTGCTTTGCATGATCAAATCCCTCCAAAATGAAAAAAGTAATGCATTCTTTTTACGTCCTAATAGCTTAGCAATTTTTATGCCAACTTTCTTGAGCCTGGTGTTTCAGAAAAAAACTTGAAGGTGACATTTTCAGTTATTCAAATTTGAATGATTACATTCATATTTGAATAAAAAAGTCCTTGGCCACATTAATGACCAAAGATCCAATAAGTTTAATCCCGAGATATTCAGCTCTTATTCCCGACTTGAGTAAACAATTTTTGATAACGCCGACTGATGGTAGGTTGACTTACTTCCAAAACTTCAGCCACTTTGGTTATGGTTTTGTATTGCGAGAGAGCCATTTGAATTAACTGCTGTTCTGTCAGTTCAACAGCGTGCTGGAGCGGGATAATTGTATTTACCTGAACCGGAGGCATGCCGGTATTGCGGTTTCCCAAAATCTTGTTCAGTTCATTGGCTGTGATCAATTGGCTTGCCGTCACCACCATCGCTCGCTCAATCACATTTTGTAATTGTCTTACGTTTCCCGGCCAATGATAAGCCTTTAACAACTCTAAGGCGTCTTCGGAAAAATGTTTTTTGGATGAAAATTTACGGTTAAAAAAATCCAAAAAGTAATAGACCAACGATTCAATATCTTCGATTCTTTCGCGCAGGGCGGGAACATACAGAGGTATCACATGCAGACGATAAAAAAGATCCTCACGGAACGTTCCCTTCCAGACCATTTCCTCCAGATTTTTATTCGTAGCCGTAATGATTCGTACATTGATCGGAACCGGACGGCTGCCCCCCACCTTCATGATTTCCCGCTCCTGAATCGCTCGCAGCAGTTTGACTTGTAAATTCAAGGGCAATTCGGCGACCTCATCCAGAAACAGAGTCCCGTTATCCGCAAGTTCGAAAAATCCTTTTTTTCCTTCAGAGAGCGCGCCGGTAAACGCCCCCTTTTCATAGCCGAACAATTCGCTCTCCAATAAGTTTTCCGGAATGGAACCGCAATTAATTTTTACAAATGGCCGATCTGCCCGTGCACTCAGATGATGAATCGCATGAGCGATCAGTTCCTTGCCAACTCCGGATTCTCCATATAAAGTCACTGTTGATTCTACACCTGCGACTCGTTCTACTTCCGACATCAGTTCTTGCATCCGGTTCGACTGAAAAATGATTGTTTTTTCGTCAATCTTATGGAGTTTGCGCAGCGAGTCGATTTCTTTGCGATACTTTTCAGTAAGCTTTCGTTCTTGTCTCAATTCATGTTCGAGTTTCGTTACCTCCGTTATATCCCGGGAAGCAATCACAATTCGCTCCAATTGTTTTTTTCGGTTAAAAATCGGGTTACCCACTGCAAGGATCTTTTGGCCGAACCTGTTTTCCTGGATCACCGAGATTTTCTTTTTTTGCTCGATCACCATTCGAGTGACGGAAGGCTTAAACCAGCCTCTTTCCTCCAGCTCTAACATATTCTGGCCGATGACGGTGGAAAGGTTTACCCCCCACATATTATTGGCGCTTCGGTTTGAAACCCGTAGGATGTTTCCTCTCGCATCCACAACCAGAATCTCATCATAAATGGAATCAACGATCGCTTCCAGATCCGTGGTAAGATCCCGCAAATCCTGGGAATAATTTTCTTTTAGACACTGGATTTCAACAGCCGCGTTGTCTAACCAGCCGACAATCCGCTTGTCCTCATTTTGGATCAGTACATAGGGAAACGCGAGATCGGCTTCACACAACATCCGGTTTTGGTTGATGATTTTGAATTCCGTGCTGAATACCACCGGTTCAGACATGCGGTCGGTCTGCAAAACAACAGAATGGCTGTCGCAAATTCCAATTGGCTGTTCGCCTTTTTGCAAAACCAACAAACGTGCCTGATTTTTTCGGACTATGGCCAGGGCTTCCTTAACCCTGATTGGGTTTTCAACAACAACAAAATCTGTGAAAAACGTTTGTATGGTTTGCATGCGGATCTCTTCCTTTTCATCGCAACTTTTCAGTCAATTGCATAATTCTTTTTTCTGTTCCCGCCTGGCCTGAATCGCCTGATCAACAGTGACTACAAAACCTCCGCCTGTAAACTGATAATAACAAAAATTCAGCAGGAGAATATTCATTTTTGAAAACTTTTGCGCTAGTCTTTTAAAAATGAAAACTTATACCCAAAAAAAGGGGCTGTCCCATTGGTGGGACAACCCCATTGTTCTATTCGGTTGCCCCCACCAACTGCTTGCCTCTGGTTCGGCGCAGTTGCACATTGGGACTTACTTCACTCGAAATGCGAACCGACTGTTCCACGTATACCTGATGCCAAAGCATGAAGATCATGACGGTCCATATCTTGCGGGAGTTGTCGCGTACGTTGTTTTTGTGGTCTTCCAGCAGTTGAAGCACAAACTTCTTGTTAATCAAGTGTTCCACCGGGCTTGCATCGATCAGATCCTTTGCCCATCCGTAGAATTCGTTTTTCAGCCACTTCCGTGTGGGTACCGGGAAGCCGAGCTTCGGACGTTCCGCCACTTCCTTCGGCAGGATGTCCTTCACCGCTTCCCGCAGGACATATTTGGTGGTGCCGTTCATCATCCGGTATTTCATTGGAATCTTGGAGGCAAACTCGAATACTTCCTTGTCCAGAAACGGAACGCGTAATTCCAAAGAGTTGGCCATGGTCATCTTGTCCGCCTTCATCAGAATGTCGCCGGTCAACCAGGTGTGGAAATCAAGGAACTGCATTTTCGTCACATCATCATAATGTTTGATCCGGTCATAGTAAGCGCCGGTAATGTCCATCGGACGTCGCAATCCCAACTGGTCAGGATTGTAATGGACAAACTGCTCTTTCATCTCTTCATCAAAGATAAAGGCGTTTCCTACAAACCGTTCCTGTACCGTTTTCGAACCGCGCATCATGAAGGAACGGCCTTTCATTCCTTCCGGCAGGAATTTCGCGAAGTCACCGAGGGATCTTCGCATGGAAGGCGGCAGATAATCAAACATTCGCAGCGACAAGGGTTCACGGTAGATGGTATAGCCGCCGAACACTTCATCAGCACCCTCACCGGAGAGAACGACCGTGATATACTGCGAGGCCAATTCCGATACGAAATACAGGGCGATGGCAGCGGGGTCGGCCACCGGTTCGTCCTGGTAGTGCATCAGTTTCGGGAGTACATCGAGGTATTCTTTGGCGCTGATCACCGTGTCACGGTGTTCGGTGCCAAGAATTCGTGCTGTTTCCCTGGCATATTCAATCTCACTTTGTCCGCCGGCCCCTTCAAAGCCTACTGTGAAAGTCTTAACCTGCTCCAGTTCCTTGAGCAGGGCAACAATCGTGCTGGAATCGACACCGCTTGAGAGGAATGCGCCGCGGGGCACATCGGAATTCATGTGTGCCTTAACCGAATTGCGCAGAATGTCCCGGGTGCCTTCGATGTAATAGGAAAGCGGTTTGTCCCCTTCCTCAAAGCTCACTTCCCAATAGCGCTGAAGGGATATTTTGCCGTCTTTGACGATCATGTAATGGGCGGCCGGAAGTTTGTGAATCCCCTTGAACATGGTAAGAGGGTCCGGCGCGTACTGGAACGTCAGATAGTTCCAGAAAGATTCCAGGTTCACCTCTCTCTGAACGCCCGGTACTGCCAGCAGGCTTTTGATTTCCGACCCGAAAGCGATGGTGTCTGCCGTTTCCGTATAATAAATCGGTTTAATCCCGAAATGATCACGGGCAACCAGCAGCAGATTTTTGTTGGAATCCCAGATGGCAAACCCGAACATTCCCCGGAGTTCCTTTACGCAGTCAGGACCTTTCTCCTCGTAAAGATGAACAATGACTTCCGTATCCGACTCCGTGGCAAACTTATGGCCGCGTGCATGCAATTCGCGGCGTATTTCTTTATAATTGTATATTTCTCCGTTAAATACGATCCAGACTGAGCCGTCCTCGTTGGACATCGGTTGGTGTCCGGTCTCAAGGTCAATGATCGACAGCCGCCGGAACCCCAGACCCACGTTCCGGTCAAAATGCACCCCGGTGTCGTCCGGCCCGCGGTGCACAATCATGTCGGTCATCCGTTCCAATACCGTTTGATCAGCAGGCCGCCCGTCCTTGGTCACCATGCCGCAAATTCCACACATATAGGTAAGCCTCGCTTTCTACTCTTTGAAACTACGATAAGTGTATCGGGTTTGTCGAATGGCGTCAACGAGCAGGAAACAAGGGATGAGCGAGAATTTCATCAACGATGTCGGACACATCTCGGGCTGATGTGTCAATTTGTATGTCGGCGTCCTCGTATAGCCCTTTTCGCTCTTCCAGCAACCGGTCAATTTTCTGATCCAATTCGCCGCCAGACAGCAGGGGTCTTCCTGTCTGGTTTGACACCCGCCTCTTGATACTCTCTTTATCGGCAGAAAGCGAGACGATAAAACCTGTTTGCTTCATTAAATCGCGGTTTTCAGGGCGGAGAACCACGCCGCCGCCCGTTGTTACAAGCAATCGGTCAAGACTCGTCAATTCTTTCAACAAATCAGATTCCATTTCCCGAAAATAGGCCTCACCGGATTGGGCAAATATGTCCGGAATCGCACGACCCTCCCGTCTGGCAATTTCCTGATCCATGTCAATGAATGTCCAGCCTGTTCGAGCAGCCAGCGCCATGCCGACTGTGGTCTTTCCGGTCCCCATAAAACCGATCAAATAAATGTTCATCCTGTCCACCTCTTCCCCACATCCTATCATATTATTCCGTCCATCTGGCAAGTTTCCTTTGTTCTGTGTCGTAGACGGCCAGGATAGTTTTACGCGCATGCGGGGGGATGTGCCCTTCCGAACGAATCTTGACATATCGGGGTACAGGGGGCTTCTCCGTCTCGACAGCGCCCGGCGTGGGGGTGGAAGATGCACCGCTTCTCTTCTCCTCGGTTTCCACGCGGACCGAAAAGCTTCCCTCACCAAACCATACAGACTTAAATCCCTCCCGCCAGACAGGATCTTCCTCCAGTTTGGCAATCGCCCGGTAGATGCCCGCTTCCGATATGTAATGAACTTTCGTCGCTTGAATATGAGCCAAGGTGGTACGGTAGTCGGTCTCAACCAAGCCGAACAGCCCCCCCAGCACAATCATCCCCGCCAGCAGCAAGACGGAGGTCAAAGGCAATGCGCTTCCCCGTTCATTCTTCATACAATCCTCTCCTTGCCAATACAACCTTCTTCTCCCATTGGCGCCCCGAACGTTCCAGACGAAAGGTGACCAGAACGCCTTCATGGCCATATCTTTCCACATGCCAATTCACAATGTTCGTGGCTGCCACCGAAGCCCCTCTTCCCTCAAGAGACCGGATCAAGTTTCCGTGTTCTGACATCGAATACCGGATTCGTTCCCGCTCCCCATTGCGAAAGACCAGTTCGCTGCCGGTGGTCAATACTTCCGTTGCATTCCGAAAATCTTCCCGCAGGATTCGCAGGGCGGTTTCCGTCTGAACCCGGGCACGGACACTGTTTTCCACAAGACCTGCGGTCTGGTTCCATAGGTGGAACCAACCGGTTACGGTCAATATAAGCAGGGACAAAACCACTACTCCTACAAGCATCTCGATCAGCGTCATTCCGCGTTGAGAATCATCTGAACCCGGGCAGCAACGCTTCATAGGATACCGCATGCTGGTTGCCCCTTTCGTTAAAGGATACTTGCACCTCCACGCGGCTGCCTGCCTTGTCGGGGGTGCTGCGAACTTGAACCGAGTATTGCTTTCCGTTGTCTGAAACCGTCCAGACACCTTCTCGCATTTTGTCTGCGAGAGCTCGTTCCAGTTCATTTATAGCCAGCTCGGACGCCTGCATCATACCGGCAGCAAGCCTCTCTTTGCTTTGCACGGAGATGGTAATGGGTACGGCCGCTGCCAAACCAACGGTCAACACAAAAATGGCCGTAACAGACTCCAGCAGAGAGAATCCCCCTGCCTTGCCGGATACCTTCTGAATCCTATGAATCCTGTTCATCCGTCCCCTCCTTCAATTGAATTTGACCAGTATGCAATTGAACGGTGATCCGGAATTTCTTGCCGTGTGAATTTTCAAGCACCAAGGATCCTCCCCCGGCCGGGTGTCCCTTGCCATTAAACTCTATAAAGTTGCGATTGAGCGCCAAATTTCCGGACAAGCGAATCCCTTTTGGAAGCTTCACCTTAAGTTTCACCCCCGCCCCGGACCTAATTTCATATTGGGTCTCACCCGCAATATGCAGGGACTGGGGTATGCCGGATAACACCGCCTGTGACTGGCATTCTTTTAAATGGGCTGCCAATTGATCTGCCGCAGATTTGAGGTGCCAGTAGTCAACCGTCTGCCGATACGCGGGCATGGCAATCCCCAACAGAGCCGACAGGCAGAACAGAACAACAAGCAGTTCCAGCAGGCTGTAACCCGCGTTATTTCGCTGCAGGCTGCGCGGGATGTTTTGAACAGGACACGACCGCTTCATCATTTGACACCGACAGGGAGTAGGTCCCTCCTTTTGGGCAGACGGGGATGGTCTGCAGATAATTTTTGCTTTTCAGGTCTTGCAGACCGCCCGGCCATGAGTGTTCCGCCAGGTAGTAGTTTTCCATCTGGGAACGGATCAGCTTCTGGTTGCCTTCGCATGCCGTAGTTTGCGCCTTCTCCCCTACCGACTTTAAATGCGGGATGGAAATGGCAATAATCACAGAGATTACAAACAGAGAGATCACCAATTCCACGAGGGTGAATCCTCTTTCGGACTGTACGGAATCCATACAAACACACCTTTCTGTGAATAAATCGGGAACATCGGGGAAGCCCAGGTGAAAATCTTTGATCAATGCAGTATGTTGAAAAGGAAGGAGTGGTGAGCATGAATCAACAATTCAAAGCAACACGCATAGCAGTTATCGGGGCAGGGGCCGTCGGATCCACCACCGCTTACACCCTTTTGTTGCGCCACCGGGCCACTGAGCTTGTCCTGATCGATGCAAACCGGAATAAGGCGCTGGGGGATGCACTCGACATGAACCATGGACTGCCTTTTGTCGGAGGGGTCAAAGTGTGGGCGGGCGACTATCCGGATTGCGCAGACGCAGACATCATCATCATTGCGGCAGGCGCAGCGCAAAGACCCGGAGAAACCCGGCTCGATCTTCTGAAACGCAATGTGGAGATATTTGAGAACATCATCGAAAATGTGCTGAAATACAACCAAAACTCAATTTTGCTTGTAGCAACCAATCCGGTAGACATCATAGCGTATTTTTCCTGGAAAAAATCGGGTTTTCCGCCGCACCGGGTCATCGGATCCGGCACACTCCTGGATAGTGCACGGTTCCGGTATCTGATCGGGGAAAAATTGCGGATAGATCCGCGAAGCATTCACGGCCATATCATCGGTGAGCACGGCGATACGGAACTCCCCGTCTGGAGCCTGACGAACATTGCGGGCACAAGTCTTGAACTGCCGGAGGAAGACAAACAGGAGATCTTCGCGAATACCCGGGATGCGGCCTACCAAATCATTCAGGCAAAAGGAGCCACCTACTACGCAATTGCCCTGGCCCTGGACCGGATCTGTGCCGCCATTCTGCATAATGAATCTTCCGTTTTGACCGTATCGACGCTGCTGGAGGATTATCACGGGATTTCCGATGTGTATCTGGGCGTTCCTTGCGTGGTAGACAGAACCGGGGTAAGACAAGTGATGAAACTGTCCCTGGCCGACAGCGAAATTGAAATGTTGAGGCGTTCCGCCAATACACTGAAAGACCGGATTGCAGAAATCCGATTCTAGATCGATTGCACCATCTGCATCATGGGCATGACTACGGCAAGTACGACAAATCCGACCAGAATGCCCAGCCCCAGGATGATCGCCGGTTCCACCAGCTGCACGAGGCGCTGCACAATCCGCTGCAGATCGGCTTCAAATTCTTTGGCCGCAAATTGGCAAACGCCGCTGAGATCCCCGCTTGCTTCCGCCGCCTGAACGGAATGAACCAGCATCGGATCAATCCAGTATTGGGAGCGCAGAGCATCGGTCAACGTAGATCCGGACAGGATTCGTTCGATGATGGAACGGACTACTTTTCGCTCCAATGAAAAATGGGCCGTTCGTTCACATGTATCGAGTGCATGCAGTAGTGGCGCCCCGCTTGCCGCAAGGATGGCGATGGTATCGGCCAGACGGTAGGACAGCCACAATCGCCAGACCCGTTTGATTCCGGGTATGGCAAACACCGCGGCTCCCAATTGGGGGAAGCGCGACATTATCATTCGCTTCATGGTAAAGGGGAGTAAACACAGAAGCACAAAACCAAGAAAGAACCACGGGAGTGTTTGGCGAAGCATCGAGGTAAAGGAAAACAGCCTCTCCGTTTCTTTGGGAAGGGCAAATCCGAGGTTGAGATACATGGTTTCAAATCGGGGGAGAATACCGTAGAGGACAAGTAGTGTGACAATAACCATTACAACTGCCACCACCGCCGGGTAGATCAGAGAGCCGATCACTTTCTGCTTCCAGGCAAAGCGGTTTTGGAAATGTTCTCCTAAACGGGTGAAAGCACGGACCAGATTGCCGCTTTCCTCCCCCACCAACGCCAGGGCCGGAACCATGGGATGAAATTTTTCCTGCAGGAACAGCTTTGACAGAGATTGACCTGATTCAACTCCTTCGATCAGAACCCTTAATGTCATCGCCTCCCGTTTGGGTGCCTGCTGATACAGAAGGCTCAAGCTCGCATGGAGGGTAAGGCCGCTCCGCAGGAGTCCGCCCATTCGTGAACAAAATCGGGCGAGTTTGCGGTCGCTTCTCCATCTGCTGCGGATGTGGAACACTGCACATCACCCCCAAACAGTTTCTTGTATTCATCCGCTTGTACTTCACCTTGCAAGATTAAATTCCGGAGAGTGTTCTGCATGACCCGTTGCTTCAAGATCACAGGCTTTTGGGTAGAGTGTGAGCCGTTTAGCAGCCACTCCTGAACTTCTGATGTGACCGGCAGCAGGTCAAAAACCCCTCTCCGTCCTCCGTCGGTGCATCTGACAAGTCTTTGGGCAAGGACACCCTTCACGGCGGCAGCCGCCAGATATCTCTCGACTCCCAAATCCACAAGACGAATCAAGGCCCCTTCGGCTGTGTCCGTATGCAATGTGGTAAGAACCAGGTGACCCGTTAGCGCAGCCCGTACAGCAATTCCGGCTGTTTCCCCGTCCCGGATTTCCCCCACCATGATCACATCCGGATCCTGTCTTAGAATGGAGCGCAATCCTCTGGCAAAGGTCAGGCCTGCCCGCTCGTTGATCTGAACCTGATGAACACCGGGAATCCGGCTTTCCACAGGGTCTTCCAGTGTCACAATGTTAAGATGGCGGGAATGGAGATAGCGGAGGGCTGCGAGCAACGTGGTGGATTTGCCGGAACCGGTTGGCCCGGTAGCGATGATCATGCCTCGAAGTTGACTTAACAAGCTTTGGAATTGCAGGAGCATCCCTTCCCCCATCCTCAATTGCTCCAGTTGCTGCAGCAGTTGGGAGTGCCGATGGAGGCGCATGACGACTTTCTCCCCTTCCACCGTAGGAAGTGTCGAGACCCGTATGTCTAAAGTTCCTTCTTGGGTCTGTACCTGAAAACTGCCGTCCTGGGGGAGTCTTCTTTCCGCAATGTCCATCTCGGCCAGCACTTTGATTCGTTGCACCGAACTGATGTCACAGGACGGCAACTGGGGAGGCCGCTGCAGATCTCCGTCAATCCGGAACCGCACTTCAAACTCTCGCCCCGTGGGCTCTATATGAATGTCGCTTGCCTCCATACGGACGGCCATATCAATGACGTACTCGACCCAATCCAAGGTCAGGACTGTGGACATAGATTCCCTCCTTTGTAGAGATTTTTGTAGCCCCGCCGGAATCAATAATCTGTCTCCTACTCTATTTAGATATTACACCCATATTTCCTTCTGATTATTTTGGTATATTTTTCGACAAGGTGCAGGTTGGGTGACAATAGACAAATAAACAGGACCCATCTGTTAAATCAATGTTTTTAGATTGACCGCTTTTTTCCTTCAAAGTAATCTACAGTTCCCCTTTTCTTGCAAAATCCGGAGAGTATCAAATATTTTTGAACGGGGATCAACGATGTGGTGTGGAACACAAAACAAATCGGCTGTCATCGGAAAGCCTTTTTGCGAAAGGGCAGTTATCTTCACAAAATCATTAAAAATAGACCAATCGGTCGTTGATTGGTCTTACAACAATTAATCTTGTCATTTTTAATGAAAGTCAACATCAATTCTTTTCTTATTCTCACCTGTTAATTTTGGCATACGAATTTCAAGAACTCCATTCTTGTAAGAGGCTTTAACACCTTCTGATGAAACACGGGTCGGCAGCGTCACGGAACGATGAAAGCGCCCTACAAACCGTTCTTGTCTATGCATGTTTTCTTCCTTGATTTCATTTAGTCTGTTAATGGTTCCGCTAACGGAAAGAATGTTGTTATCGATATCAATAAGTATGTCTTCTTTCTTTTCTACTCCCGGAATATCGCACGTTGCTACAAGTTCATTTTCCGTTTCATAAATATCAATACTTGGTGTGCCGAGATTCTGACCAAAGCCTGTCCTTAAAGCAGGAAAATCAGTGGCAAAGAAACGGTCTAACTCCCTTCTCATGTTTTCAAGGTGACGGAAGGGTTCATAAGGAATTAAAGGCATAAGACAAGACCTCCTAAATGTTTTTCAGGAGAATGATTTCCTAATGATGGGTGCTTTATTCTGTTTACCGCCAAACTCTTTGACGGCAAAATACCGAAACTTCGTCACATTGGCTGTCGCCCCAACCTCATATACATTACCGACAATAGCCTAA
>NZ_BDUF01000067.1 GCF_002335525.1 Effusibacillus lacus | reverse complement strand
CGACGTTGGGATACCACCCTTGAGGTATTGATCTTCTAACTCGTCACCTTGAAGCAGGTGAGAGGACAGTGTCAGGCGGGCAGTTTGACTGGGGCGGTCGCCTCCCAAAGAGTAACGGAGGCGCCCAAGGGTTCCCTCAGCGCGGATGGAAATCGCGCATTGAGTGCAAAGGCATAAGGGAGCTTGACTGCGAGACGGACAGGTCGAGCAGGGACGAAAGTCGGGCTTAGTGATCCGGCGGTGCCGAGTGGAAGGGCCGTCGCTCAACGGATAAAAGCTACCCCGGGGATAACAGGCTTATCTCCCCCAAGAGTCCACATCGACGGGGAGGTTTGGCACCTCGATGTCGGCTCATCGCATCCTGGGGCTGTAGTCGGTCCCAAGGGTTGGGCTGTTCGCCCATTAAAGCGGTACGCGAGCTGGGTTCAGAACGTCGTGAGACAGTTCGGTCCCTATCTGCCGCGGGCGCAGGAAGTTTGAGAGGAGTTGTCCTTAGTACGAGAGGACCGGGATGAACCGACCGCTGGTGTCTCAGTTGTGGTGCCAACCGCATCGCTGAGTAGCCAAGTCGGGCCGGGATAAGCGCTGAAAGCATCTAAGCGCGAAGCCCCCCTCAAGATCAGACTTCCCACACGGACAACGTGGTAAGATCCCCTGAAGAAGACAGGGTGGATAGGCTGGGTGTGTAAGCATGGTGACATGTTGAGCTGACCAGTACTAATCGATCGAGGGCTTAATC
>NZ_BDUF01000066.1 GCF_002335525.1 Effusibacillus lacus | reverse complement strand
TAAGATCCCCTGAAGAAGACAGGGTGGATAGGCTGGGTGTGTAAGCATGGTGACATGTTGAGCTGACCAGTACTAATCGATCGAGGGCTTAATCAAGATATGGTGATTCCCTTTCTCATATTCGCATCTGGTTTTCAGGGAGCAACTAAAATAGAGCTGAGATTCAGTCTTATTTCCGATTTTGCGGCCATTCAGTCCAAAATAAAA
>NZ_BDUF01000065.1 GCF_002335525.1 Effusibacillus lacus | reverse complement strand
GGTTTAAGGGCTTCTGACCCGTGACACCCCCATCATACCGAGGCGTTTCCTGTTTTGGCAAAGGTGAAATCTTAACACCTACAGGAATGTTTATAACGACTGGCACAAGCGAGACCAACGCAAGCAGGATTGGCCCAAACGCAACCGACCCAAGCGGGATTGGCACAAGCGGGATCGTCGCTTCATCGCAGCCCCGCGACAAACCTCTCCATCCGATCAAGCCCCTCTTTCAGTACCTCCATCGAATAGGCGTAGGAGATCCGTATATATCCCTCCCCAAGCGGGGAAAAAGCATCTCCCGGCACCACGGCCACTCGCTGCTCCTCCAGCAGTTTGGCTGCAAAATCGAAGGATTTGAGGCCAAAATTCCTGATGGAGGGGAACACGTAGAAAGCTCCGTCCGGCTTCACGACTTCGACCCCCATGCCCGTGAGCCTTTCCAATACGTAATCCCGGCGAACCCGGTATTCATCCCGCATGAAAACAGCATCGTCCATCCCGTTTGTCAGCGCTTCTGTAGCTGCATATTGACTGATGGTGCTGGCACAGGTGCTGTTGTATTGGTGCACTTTCAGCATGTGTTGAGTAATGGAAGCAGGCGCAAAGGTAAAACCAATCCTCCATCCGGTCATGGAGTGGGACTTGGACAAGCCGTTGATCACAATCGTTTTGTCCCGCATTGCAGAGATGGCTGCAATGGAATGATGTTCCCCGTTGTAAATCAATTCACTGTATATTTCGTCCGACAGGACAAAGATCTGTTTATCCGACAGCAGGGCGGCAATCTTTTCCAGCTCTTCTTCCGGCATGACGCAACCCGTCGGGTTGGAAGGGTAGGGGAGAAGCACGCAGCGGGTTTTATCCGTGAGCTTATCCTTGATTAGGTCAGCGCTCAGACGAAAACCATTTCGGGTGGTGTCAATATATACGGGAACCGCGCCGCACATCCGGATAATCGGCTCGTAACCGGGGTACACCGGCCCCGGCAGAATTACTTCCACGCCTTCTTCCAGGATTGTTCGAAGAGCGATGTCAATTGCCTCACTGGCACCGTTTGTCACAATGACCTCATCAGCCGCCTGATAGGTGAGGCCATATTTTTCATGCAGGAATCGGGAGGCCGCTTGCCTGAGTTCCAACAGCCCCGCATTCATTGTATAGGTGGTTTTGTTTTGCTCAATAGCTGCAATTCCCGCAGCTTTGACATGATCCGGCGTGAAAAAATCGGGTTGTCCGATCGTAAGAGAGACGGCGTCTTTATATTGGGCCACCAGGTTTGAGAATTTGCGGATTCCCGAGATCTGGATGTCCTTAACACGCCGGTTGATCAAATGTTCCACTGGCTGCACCTGCCTTTTGCGCTGAAAGGTTTCTTTCATAGTACCAACTTTTTGTGAGGATGCCCACACCCTCTGTTTGGAATCAGGGCGACATTAAAATCATTATTTGCATTTTTATGGACACACCGTTACATAACTTTGGCTGATCAATTACAAATTTATGAAAAGGTTAAGTTTGTGAAATGGGGTACTTGTAATCGCTTAAGGCAGACATATCATGGAAAGTGTAGGGTGATACGGTTCATAAAGGAGGGAGAGGTCATGTTAGAAAAACTCAAGAAATTTGTAAAGAACAAATATGTAATCGGCATATTAGTGGTTATTGGATTGTCTTACTTTTTATGGGATACGGGAATGGAAGCCACGAGCTCAACTTCGTTCTGCACCAGTTGCCACGTGATGAATGAAGTGGGTGTTACCAAGGCGGTTTCCACCCATAGCAACCTTGCTTGCGGAGATTGTCACGTGCCGCAAGACAATGCGGTCAGAAAAGTGATGTTCAAGGCCAAATCGGGTTTGTCCCATATCTACAACAACACGTTTAACAATGACCTGCCGTTTACGTTTGTTGCAAAAGCGGAATCAAACAAAGTCATTCAGCAACGTTGTGCCGAATGCCACAGTGCTACCGTCTCCACGATCAATCATGACAAAGATCGCGACTGTACCAGCTGTCACCGCAACTTGCCGCACAACAACCGCCGTATCAAAACCGATCCCGCTTTCGAGAAAGCTCTCGAAAACTAGAAAGAAAGGAAGGTGTAAGGGATGAAACACCGGAAATTGTTTATGACGATTCTTACACTGGTGGGCGGTATGGCGTTAATCGTGGCGGGATGCAGCAATTCCCAGCAGAATGCCGTTCCGAAGATCCAGACGAACATTCCGGACGCAGAGCCCGACTCCAAAGTCTGGGGCAAAGTATTCCCGCTCCAGTACGAAAGCTATTTGAAAAACAACGAGGCCACAACAGAAACCCGCTATGGCGGTTCCAAACCGGTCTCCAAGTATCTGACCCAACCTCTTCTGCCCGAACTGTTCAAAGGTTACGGATTTGCACTCGAGTATAACGAAGACCGTGGTCACACCTACTCCGTTGAAGACGTGACGCATATCAAACGGATTAATGACAAATCCCCCTCCTCCTGCTGGAACTGTAAGTCATCCGACAATGTAAAACTGTGGGCGGCGGAAGGCAAGGATTACTTCAAGGTTCCGTTCAAGCAGCGTTTGGATCAGATCAAACACCCGATCGGATGTGCGAACTGCCATGACGCCAAGACTATGGACCTGAAAGTGACCAATCCGAACTTCATCGATTCTGCCAAGCGTCTGAATATTGATCTCTCCAAAGCGACCAAACAGGAGATGCGCACTTATGTGTGCGCACAGTGTCACAACGAATACTACTTCAAGCCGGGCACTATGGAAGTTACGAACCCTTGGGACAAAGGTTTCAATCCGGATGAAATGGTCACCTACTACAATGAGATCCAATTCAGCGACTGGCAGCATCCGGACTCCAAGACCAAAATGATCAAGGCACAGCACCCGGAATTCGAGATGTTCAAGTCCGGAACTCACGGTGCAAACGGCGTTTCTTGTGCGGACTGCCACATGCCGTATGAGCGTGACAAGGACAAGAAGAAGTATTCCTCTCACCACTGGACCAGCCCGCTGAAGAATATTGAGCAGTCCTGCCGGACCTGCCACCGCGACAAGACTGCGGATGAGTTGAAAACTCGCGTGGAATACACCCAAGTGAAAGTTTATGAGACCATGATCAAGGCTCAGGAAGCTTCGAACGCAGCACACAAAGCGGTAAAAGCGGCGCTCGAAGTGCCTGAAGCCGATCAGAACGCCATCAAACAAGCTCAGGATCTGATCCGCAAAGCCCAGTTTGAATGGGATTTTGTAGCTGCCGAGAACAGCATGGGCTTCCACAATCCGTCTCTGGCCCTGGAAACCTTGGCCAAGTCCATCGACAACTCCCGTCAGGCTCAACTGATTGCAGAGAAGATCACCAAGAAATAACCGAACAGATGATAACGAAAGGCACCCAACCCGGGTGCCTTTTTCATCAGGCAAACCTGTCTTTCACTGATTGGATCAGGTCCCCGTTGGGGGAATCCAGCCACATTTTCATGCGGGAAACCGCTTCCGGTTTCACCTGCCGCAGCGCCTCTTCCAAACGGTCACGGGTTGTTGTGGCATACCGGTTCTTCAAATAAAACTGCTGGAGAAACCGGAAGAACTGTTCGTCTCCCAATTCCATGCGCAAATCATGGTACATCAATTGGGGGCGCAGGTACATCAGATAATAGTAATCCGTTTCGCTTGCAAAATTGGCGTAGGGTTGGTCTGCCGCTTGTTCCTTGACTTGGACGGGTGCCTGATAGTTGTGCGGCGAGTAGCTCTTTTCTCCCCGGAACAGGTTCCAATTTTGCGCGATGGTTTCCTTGTAAGCCGCATGACCGTATTGAGCCTCGATGTAAAGCAGTGCCGCATAATCGGCCAGTCCTTCGTCAAGCCAAGGGCCCAAGGCTTTGTACGTTCCAACCGATGAAAACCACCATGCATGGGCAATTTCGTGTGCGATCCAATGTTCCCCGGTTCCCCAACTCCAGATCTCCTGCGAGAACAGGGCCAGGTTCGGGTATTCATGGGCAAACACGGTGCCCGCAGGCATCTCCACCACTGCGAAAGACGGATAGGCCAGGCTGCCGAACCGTTTGGTATAGGTTTTTACAGCCGTTTGCGTGATACGTTGCAGCTCTGGCAGTGTTTTCGGGGTTCGAGTGGCTATCTTCACATCCACTCCGTCTGCAGTTTTCCACATCGTTTCTGTCCAGCCGGTGCCACCGACGAGAGCGAAACTGCGGAGGGATTCGCTTCTCCATTCGGAAATGGTCACCCCTGCTTCCGTTTGTGAGGAGAGCGGATACCCGCTGGCAAACCACTGAAACCCCGTCGGATGCTTCAGTTTCACATGGTAGGCGGCCAGGTCCATCAGAAACGGGTCTCCAAACGGCCGCGGTTGCGGGCGGGGAAGCCATGTGTTATTGGCGCGCACACCCAAAATCGGGTACCAGTATGTCAGCGACCAGACTCCGTCTTTTTGCCCAAGCCGGGTGCCAGCCGCTGGAATCGGTGTAGAAAAGCGGATTGTCACTTCGACCGCTTCCCCTTTTTGGGGAAGGGGAACCGTCAGATGTTGGGAGTCTGCCTGGAAGGATACCTTTTGCCCGTCTGCCTCTACCTGTTCAATCTGAATCGGTTTATAAGTGGAAGGGTACAGGTAAAAAAGCAATTGGGTGTCAGGCGCTTCCGGAACAGATACAGCGACAGTCCCGCGGACTACCGAATTGGCGGTGTCCAGTTCCGCATCCAGGTCGTATTTCAAATTGTGTTGCACTTGAATGTTGGTTGGTACAGCAGGTGTTGCCACGGTTGAATGCGTGGATCGCAATGTTCGGGATACCCACGCGGTCCATCCTTCCTTTGGCTGCAGGATCAGGACCAAACAAACCGAAATGGCAACCAGGGACAGTATGGATTGATAAAGCAAGAGACTTTTCTTGCTGCGGATGAATGGCACAAAGTGTCCCTCCCGACGCAGGAGTCATACTTGCTTTTTCAACATAAAATGACCGATTCCTGCAGATTTTGTCGAATGGAATTCTAGTAGCACATTCTACATATGTGATATACTAAATAGCGAAAATCCAGTACGGGAGGGCACCGGTTTGGAACGTGAACTTGCATTGGAGATTGTACGCGTAACGGAGGCAGCCGCACTGGCAGCCGCAAGGTGGATGGGGACAGGCAAGAAGAATGAAGCTGATCATGCGGCAACCACCGCTATGCGCGCCGTATTCGAATCGGTCAATATGGACGGGACGGTTGTGATCGGAGAAGGGGAAATGGATGAAGCCCCCATGCTCTATATCGGAGAGAAACTTGGACAAGGCAACGGTTTAAAGGTGGACGTGGCGGTGGACCCACTGGAAGGAACCAATATCGTTGCAAAGGGACTGTGGAACGCGATTACGGTGGTGGCAGTGGCACCCAAGGGGATGATGCTGCATGCACCGGACATGTACATGGAGAAGATTGCAGTGGGGCCAAGAGCTGCAGGGCGTGTCCACCTGGATGCCCCAGTCAGGGAGAACCTGAAAGAAGTGGCGAAAGCGGCAAACAAGAACATCTCGGATGTGGTAGCCATTCTGCTGGATCGGGATCGTCATCTGCCCATCATCGAGGAAATCCGTTCGGCAGGGGCCCGGATCAAACTGATATCTGACGGTGACGTGGCAGCGGCGATCAATACGGCCTTTGAAGACACCGGGGTCGATATTATGTTTGGCACCGGCGGGGCGCCGGAGGGGGTATTGGCGGCGGCTGCGCTCAAATGTCTGGGCGGGGAGCTCCAGGGGCGCCTGAAGCCATCCAACCCGGCAGAAGTTGAACGCTGCAAAAATATGGGCCTGTCCAATCCGGAACAGATCCTGCTAATGGAAGATTTGATTCGTGGGGAAGACGCAATTTTTGCCGCCACAGGTGTGACAGACGGGGAGTTGCTGCGCGGTGTGCGCTATCTTGGAAACGAGCGGGCCATGACCCATTCGCTGGTCATGCGTGCAAAGACGGGAACGGTGCGTTTCGTGGAAGCCCGTCATCAACTGAACAAGAAACCAAACCTCGTTTTGGTGTAAGACAAATTCAGCATGTTCGGGCGTTCCTTGAATAGAATAGGAATGTCCCGGCAAACATGCTATAATGTAAACACCCCAAAAACATTTAATTGCATAGAGGAATGAATTGAAGGTGACAATGTTTGCTAATTAAAGAATTGGAAGCAATGAAACTGACGGATCTGTACAAGCTTGCCAAGGATTATGAGATCCCGTCCTACGGAGGCTTGAAGAAGAAAGAACTCATCTTTGCGATCCTCCGGAAACAAGCTGAAAAAGAAGGCCTCATGTTCATGGAAGGCATCCTTGAGATCATGCATGAGGGATACGGATTTCTAAGGCCGATCGGGTACTTGCCAAGCAATGAAGACATTTATGTGGCTGCCTCGCAAATTCGCAGGTTCGATTTGCGAACCGGGGACAAGGTTTCCGGCAAAGTAAGGCCACCGAAAGAAAACGAAAGGTACTACGGACTCCTGCAAGTGGAAGCGGTTAACGGTACCACGCCGCAATCCGCATCCGAACGGGTACATTTCCCCGCGCTCACTCCTCTTTTCCCGCAGAAGAAACTTGTGATGGAAACGACTCCCGAGAAACTTTCGACTCGTATCATCGATTTGCTGTCTCCGATAGGTCTTGGCCAACGAGGACTGATCGTGGCCCCGCCCAAAGCCGGCAAAACGCTTCTGCTGAAAGAAATCGCCAACTCCATTTCCACCAACCATCCGGATATTGATCTGTTTGTACTGTTGATCGACGAACGTCCGGAAGAAGTGACGGATATGCAGCGTTCCGTGAAGGGGGAAGTGGTGGCATCCACCTTTGACGAAGTGCCTGAGCATCATATCAAAGTGGCGGAATTGGTGTTGGAACGGGCGATGCGCCTTGTGGAACACGGCAGGGACGTGGTGATTTTGCTCGACTCCATTACCCGTTTGGCCAGAGCCTATAACCTGGTCATTCCGCCTTCCGGCAGAACCCTCTCGGGGGGTATCGATCCGGCTGCATTTCACCGTCCCAAGCGGTTCTTTGGCGCGGCCCGCAACATTGAAGAGGGGGGCTCGCTGACCATTCTTGCGACAGCCCTTGTCGAGACGGGTTCCCGGATGGACGACGTGATCTATGAAGAATTCAAAGGCACCGGGAACATGGAATTGATGCTTGACCGTCGTCTCGCAGAGAAGCGCATCTTCCCCGCCCTTGACATTCGGCGTTCCGGAACAAGGAGAGAAGAATTGCTGCTGACGCAGGAAGAACTGGATAAAGTATGGGCGATTCGCAAATCGATGTCCGATAACCCTGACTTTACGGAGGTATTCCTGCGCAAACTCCGTGACACCAAGAACAATCAGGAGTTCTTGGCAACCCTGGAAGGCATAAAGGAATCCAAAGAGTTGTCCAAAGTGAAATAGCAAAAGCAACCCCCTGTTATAAGGAGCGACGGGCCCTTTAGCAAGGGGTGTTTTTATTACCGACGGATCATGAGAAGTTTCCTGCTTGTGGTATTATGAAAAAAGAGATTATAAGAGGAGAGACAGAAGTCTGAAATCCTTATCAAACGCACGTAACAATGAAAATGAGCATGCCAAATAAGCCGTGCAACTAGACGACCAAATGTAAAAAAATGTATTA
>NZ_BDUF01000064.1:29040-93281 GCF_002335525.1 Effusibacillus lacus | reverse complement strand
CACACCCGTTCCCATCCCGAACACGGAAGTTAAGCTCTCCAGCGCCGATGGTACTTGGGCACGAGCCCCGGGAGAGTAGGTCGTCGCTAGGCAACTGTAATGCCTTGGCAAACAAGCCAAGGCGTTTTTTGTTATTCGCGTGCCTTGCTTGGCAAATACTTCCCTTCCATAAGGATGAGTGGTATACTTCGGTGAGGAAAAACTGGCATACTCAGACACCGTTTTCCGTACATACTAAGGTCAACCCCTACTACCAGACAACCGGGAGGATCTGTCGTGAAACGCAGTCGAACCCGCGTACCGCCGACAATCTCATGGGCACGTGACTTCCTGTACATCACAATAGGCGCCTTTTTCATCGCAGTATCGGTCAACTGGGTATTCGTTCCCAACCAGATTGTAACAGGCGGTTTAACGGGAATCGGGATTCTGCTTGAGTATGCTTTTGGTCTGCCGATTTCAATCACTACACTGGCATTGAACATTCCTCTGTATTTTGCCGGATGGAAAATGCTCGGGGGACAGGCTTTCGGCCTCAAGACCTTGTACGGATTTGTCATTTTGGCCGCCTTTATTGCAGTCACCGGATTTCTTCGGCTGTCTCCCTTAACGGATGAAGCCTTGTTGGCTTCCATCTACGGTGGGGTGCTGCTGGGAGGCGGTCTGGGTGTGGTTTTTCGTGGACGGGGAACCACAGGAGGCACCGATTTGCTGGCAAGACTAGTTGAGAAACTGTCGGGATTATCCCCGGGAATTCTCTTGTTGCTGATTGACGGGATTATCATCGCATCTGCTGCCGTCATGTTCAGCGTGGAACGGATTTTGTACGCATTGGTAAGCTTGTTTGTCACCGGCAAAACGATTGACTTCATTCAGGAAGGAATCGGGCGATCCAAAGTGGCTTATGTTATCTCTGATCAGAACAACCGGATTCAGAAAGAGATTCTTCATACGTTGGATCGGGGGGTAACAAAAATTAAAGCGGTTGGAGGCTATACAGGAGAAGATCGGAATATTCTTCTCTGTGTCGTCAGCCAGTCGGAAGTTTCCAATTTGAAGGATCTTGTTCGAGTAATAGATCCGGGTGCATTTGTCATTGTGTCCGATGCGCATGAAGTGTTGGGACAGGGATTTCGATTGCCGTCCGTATGAACCACCGCTAACAGGATTTTTTGCGGGCGGTGTTTTTCTAATTTCTTTATGGAGGTAACCATCATGACGACCCATTCATTGGAACAGCTTGCGATCAATACCATTCGCACCCTCTCCATAGACGGTGTGGACAAAGCCAATTCGGGCCATCCCGGCATGCCTATGGGAGCAGCACCGATGGCTTATGTGTTGTGGACCCGGTTTATGAAGCACAACCCCAAGAATCCATCATGGTTTAATCGTGATCGTTTTGTCCTGTCGGCCGGACATGGATCCATGCTTCTCTACAGCCTGCTGCATTTGTGCGGATACGACGTAACCATGGACGATCTGAAAAATTTCCGCCAATGGGGAAGCCGTACTCCCGGGCACCCCGAATTCGGACATACTCCGGGTGTGGAAGCAACGACCGGCCCACTTGGACAAGGCATTTCAATGGCAGTCGGAATGGCCATGGCAGAACGACACATGGCTGCTACCTACAATCGCCCCGGGCATGAGTTGATTGCCCATTATACATATGTAATATGCGGAGACGGTGACCTGATGGAAGGTGTTGCCTCTGAAGCCGCCTCACTGGCTGGACATCTGAAGCTGGGCCGCTTGATTGTCCTCTATGATTCCAATGACATCTCGCTGGACGGGGAGTTAAACCTTTCCTTCAGTGAAGATGTATCGAAGCGCTTTGAGGCATATGGCTGGCAGGTATTGCGGGTGGAAGACGGAAACGATACGCAGGCTATTGAACAGGCAATTGCGAAAGCCCAAGAGCATACAGATCAGCCGACATTGATAGAAGTCAAAACGACCATCGGTTTCGGCAGTCCAAACCGTGCAGGAAGCGCGGAAGCTCACGGCAAACCGCTGGGCAGCGAGGAAGCCAAACGGACCAAAGAAAACTACCAGTGGCCGCATGAGCCGTTTCATGTTCCGGAAGATGTCCGCCAACATTTTGCCAAAGTTGCAGAAGCCGGGGAAAAGGCGGAGGCGGAGTGGCAGCAAGGATTCGACCGCTACAAGCGGGAGTTCCCGGAGTTGGCGAAGCAGTTTGAATTGGCCGTGGAGGGCAAACTTCCCGCTGATTGGGATGCCAAACTGCCGAAATACACTGTGGACAAGGGCAAGATCGCAACACGAAACGCTTCCGGAGACGTACTGAACGCCATCGCGGGAACAGTACCCTATTTCCTTGGAGGTTCCGCTGATCTGGCATCTTCCAATATGACATTGCTGAAAGGTGATTCCAACTTTAACGCAGGGGATTACAGTGGCCGGAACATGTGGTTTGGCGTTCGTGAACACGCAATGGGCGCTGTCCTGAACGGTATGATGCTGCACGGAGGGCTCAAGGTGTACGGGGGAACGTTCTTCGTGTTCTCCGATTACCTGCGTCCTGCCATGCGGCTGTCTGCTCTGATGAAGGTTCCCGTAATCTACGTCATGACTCATGACAGCATTGCGGTTGGGGAAGACGGACCGACCCACCAACCGATTGAACATCTCGCCGCCATGCGCGTAATCCCCGGCATGACCGTAATTCGGCCGGCCGATGCCAACGAAACAGTCGGCGCTTATCGTTATGCGGTAGCAGACAGCAAAGGTCCGGTGACGATTGTTCTCTCCCGTCAAGGACTGCCGGTTTTGGAGGGTACCCAGGATCACATCGGGGAAAAAGTGGCCCGTGGCGCATATGTAATCTCAGACTCGACCGATGCACCCCAGGCGATTCTGATCGCAACCGGTTCGGAAGTAAGCCTTGCCCTGAAAGCACAGCAAGAACTGACTGCCAGGGGGGTATCCGCCAGGGTGGTCAGCATGCCAAGTTGGGAGCTGTTTGACAAACAACCGCAAGCCTACAAGGATGAAGTGCTGCCGCCCCATGTGAAGGCCCGCGTCGCCATTGAAATGGGGCATCCCATGGGATGGGAACGTTATGTAGGGGATCAGGGCAAAGTCCTGGGAATCAGCCAGTTTGGCGCTTCTGCTCCTGGGGACAAAGTGATCGAGGAATATGGTTTTACAGTTCAGAATGTGGTATCTCTTGTTGAACAAACACTCGAAAAATAGCGAGAAATCAAGGATCGTTCACAGAACTGTCACTCACTCCTTTTTGGAATGGTGGTAAGATAAGAGTCAGGAAAAGGAGGATGGAACAGATGAAAAAAATTGCAACTTTAACAGGTATCGCTGTTGTTTCACTTGGAATCCTTGCGGGATGCGGTGGCGATAAGCCTGCAAACAACTCTGCTCCTTCGAACAGTCAGACTTCCAGTCAATCCTCCACTTCTTCCAACACTGCTGCAACAGGCAGCGTGAAAGAGGTTAAAGTGGAAGGAACCAACTATAAAATTGAAGTGCAGCCGGTAGAGATCAAGGCCGGCGACAAGGTCAAACTGACCTTTGCCACCAAAGAAGGCATGCATGGCTATTCCATCAAGAACACCAGTGTGAAGGCTGACCAAGTGGGCCCCGGAATGAGCAAAACGGTGGAGTGGACACCTGACAAACCGGGTGAATATGAAGTCTTCTGCAACACGATCTGCGGTCCGACCGACAAGCACACTGCAATGACCGCCAAAATTGTTGTTAAATAAACGCAATAAAATCATAAAAAAACCCCTTGATAAAAATTCGAGGGGTTTTTTGCTTGGAGTATGTTTAAACACGGTGAACAATTTTTGAACTCCATAGATTAATTCAAACGCTCTATGATACACTCAACTTACTCAAATCACTAATAGTGCCAAAGGAGAGGAACCAATGAACAAAACCAAATGGTTGATTGCGGCTGCATTGGGTATTGCTTTGATTGCGACCGGATGCTCCTCGGGAGGGGATACCAAAGGTGGCAATACAGGTACGGCGACCCCCCCTGCTGCATCGGATATCCCCGCAGCTTACACCAAAAACTGTGCTTCTTGCCATGGAAAAGGATTAGAAGGGACAGGTTCGTTTCCAAAATTGACGAATGTAGGCGGCAAGCTGTCTCAAGACCAGATCAAGACCAAGATTCAACAAGGTGGCAATGGAATGCCGGCCTTTGAAAAGATGCTCTCCGCTGACGAAATCAACTCTCTGTCCAGCTGGCTGGCAGCAAAGAAATAAGCTTGCTACATACGCCATTTGTTCTTCCATAAAGGGAGGGCGGGTGGCGTTTTCTGTTGTGAATTGTATTGAAATAATATACATACTTATGTATAATCATTCATATCGTTTGAGGAGATCAATCGTTCATTCCAGCATTATGTAGGGGGAAGAAACATGATTCGTGCAGCCGTCGTGGGAGCGTCTGGTTATACGGGAGTCGAGCTGCTGCGCTTGCTGCATCGCCACCCGGAAGTTGATATCGTCTGCCTGACGGGAGATTCGTCGGCCGGAAAGAGGATTCAGGATATCTACCCTCACTTGCAGGGGATTTACAACCAGCCGGTGGAGAACACCGATCCGGATTTAATCGCTGAGAGGGCCGATTTTGTATTTATTGCGCTGCCAAGTGGTCACACGGGAAGCATTGTCCCGAACCTGCTAAAAAAAGGGCTGCGTGTAATCGATCTTGGTGGAGATTTGCGGTTGCCGGGAGATATGTACAGTAAATGGTATAAGAAAACTCCGGTTCCGGAACCGATCCAGAAGCAGGCGGTTTACGGGCTTTCCGAGTGGTATCGGACGGAGATTGAAAAGGCACAATTGATTGCCAATCCGGGATGTTATCCGACTGCAACTCTGCTTGCCCTCTTGCCTCTGGTGGAAGCGGGAGCCATCGAACCGGATTCGATCATTGTGGATGCCAAATCAGGCGTCTCAGGAGCCGGTCGGGCGGCTGCGCTCGGGTCTGTTTTTTCCGAGGTAAACGAGAATTTCAAGGCTTATAAGGTCAACCACCACCAGCATACTCCGGAGATCGAGCAACAGTTGTCCAAGGCGGCGGGCAAAAAGGTGGTTATGACCTTTACGCCGCACCTGGTTCCCATGACCAGAGGAATCCTGGCAACCTGTTATGCCAGGGTCTCAGCAGGGTGGACCCAGTCCCGGTTGTTTGATTTGTATCACAGCACATATGAAGGGAAACCATTCGTCCGTATCCGTCCGGTGGGCAACTATCCCCAAACAAAGGAAGTCACGGGTTCCAACCGCTGCGACATCGGATTGTCTTTGGATGATCGCACGGGACGCCTTACCGTCTTGTCTGTCATTGACAATCTGGTGAAAGGAGCATCCGGCCAGGCGGTGCAGAATCTGAACATCATGGCGGGGTTTGAGGAAACGGCCGGGTTGGATGAAGTGCCTCTGTATCCGTAAATTTATGCACCGAAGGCGGGAAATATATGCAAAAGGTAAACAGCAAGATACAGGTTCTGGACAACGGGGGAGTGACAACCCCAGCCGGGTTCAAGGCAGCCGCTGTTTCGGCCGGAATCAAGAACGGGAGAAAAGAAAAGAAAGACGTAGCCATCCTCTACTCGGAGATCCCGGCAGTGGCTGCGGGTGTTTACACAACAAACGCCGTGCAAGCGGCACCCATACTGGTTACCAAACAATCTCTGGAACAGTCGGGCCTCTTGCAGGCTGTCGTCGTGAACTCGGGTAATGCCAATGCATGTACCGGACAACAGGGTCTGCTGGACGCCCAAGCCATGCAGGAACTGACAGCCAAAGCTCTTGGCATTGATCCGAATCAGATCGGGGTTGCTTCAACAGGTGTGATTGGGGTTTTGTTGCCCATGACCCGAATCGGGGCAGGGATTGAGGAAGCTGCCAACCGTCTCAGCCCGGACGGCGGGGCCGATTTTGCGGAAGCCATCATGACCACGGATCTGGTAAAAAAGGAGATTGCCGTAAGTGCAGAAATTGACGGGAAAACGGTAACCATTGCCGGCGCGGCCAAAGGTTCAGGCATGATTCATCCGAATATGGCCACGATGCTCGGGTTCATCACAACGGATGCCAAGGTTGAACAAGCAGCTTTGCAAGCGGCGTTAAAACAGGTGACCAACAAAACATTCAACCGGATTACGGTAGACGGCGACACAAGCACGAATGACATGGTGCTGCTGCTTGCCAACGGAATGGCGGGGAATGACCTGTTGACCCCCTCGCATCAGGACTGGCCCATTTTTCTCGATGCGCTTGAATATGTTGCCCTTCATTTGGCAAAAGCCATTGCCCGGGATGGAGAAGGGGCCACTCGCCTGATCGTGGCGCAGGTAACGGGTGCACAGACGGAGAAAGATGCGGAACAGGCGGCCAAAACCATTGTTGGATCAAGCTTGGTCAAGACAGCCGTATTCGGTGCGGATGCCAACTGGGGACGCCTGATGATGGCCATCGGACGCTCCGGCGCCTATGTAGATCCGAACAAGGTCGACATCTGGATTGGAGATGTTCAGGTGGCTGCGGAAGGGATGGGACTCTCTTATGACGAAGCGGCTGCAACCCGGGAACTGGAGAAGGACCCGGTCATCTTCAAGGTAAATCTCAATGTTGGCAGCTGCAGTGCAACTGCTTACGGTTGTGACCTGACTTATGAATACGTCAAAATCAACGGGAGTTATCGAACCTGATGAAGGATTGGATGTGTGCGGAGTGTTGGGTGAAAACACAATGACGGAGTGGACAGCGAAGGCGTCGGTGCTGATTGAAGCCCTGCCCTATATCAAACGGTTCGCCGGAAAAACGATGGTCATCAAGTATGGAGGTTCCGCCATGGGCGGGCCTTTTGAACAGGTGATTCTGGATATCATATGGCTGAAACAGGCTGGAATCCGTCCGGTTGTGGTTCACGGCGGGGGAAAAGAGATTTCCGCCATGTTGAATCGCCTGCAAATCGAATCCAAGTTTGTGGATGGACTCCGGGTCACGGATTCCGAGACCATGAACGTGGTAGAGATGGTGTTGGGGGGCAGCGTAAACAAGAGAATAGCAGCCACATTCCATAAACATGGGGTTCCCGCCGTAGGTTTGACAGGTGTTGACGGGGGCCTCTTGCGGGTAAAACAGAAACGTGCCGAACTGGGCCTTGTGGGAGAAGTGGTGGAGGTTTCCCATTCTCTCCTTGACCAAATGCTAAACGCTAGTGTGGTTCCGATCATTGCCCCGATAGGGGTCGATGACAACGGAGTTCGTTACAACGTGAATGCCGATTCGGCGGCAGGAGCCATTGCAGGGGCCCTGCAAGCGGAAAAATTGGTCTTGCTGACTGACGTACCAGGCATTATGTGCGAGACGCAGGATGGCAAGCAAGTCCTCAATCAGATTACCCCAGCCGGAATTCAACAATTGATGGAAGAGGGCCAAATTACAGGCGGCATGGTGCCGAAAGTCGAAGCATGCCTGCAGGCGCTTGCGGCGGGAGCCAAGCATGTTCACATTCTGAACGGGGAGGAGCCGCACGCACTTCTGCTTGAAGTCTTTACCGATCAGGGGATTGGCACGATGGTAATCGGAGGGGAGTCCGCATGAGCAAGTTGAATGACAATGGGACAAATGGTGTGGCGAATCATGTAATGCAAACGTATGGCCGGTGGCCGGTCGCAATGGTTAAGGGAGAAGGGGTCTGGCTTTACGATGACAAGGGGAAACAATACCTTGATTTCACAGCGGGCATTGCAGTTACTGGACTCGGTCACGCCCACCCGAAAATTGCCGAAGTCATTGCCCGACAGGCATCGACCTTGCTGCACTGCTCGAACCTGTTCCACATTCCGAGCCAGATGGAATTGGCCGGAAAGTTGGTGGAGTTGTCCTGCTGTGACCAGGTGTTTTTCTGCAACTCCGGTGCGGAAGCAATTGAAGGCTCCATCAAGATGGCGCGCCGGTATGCCCACAAGAATTACGGTCCGGAAAAACATGAGATCATCACTTTCGAACATTCCTTTCACGGCAGAACACTGGGTGCCTTGACCGCTACCTGCCAGCAGAAATACCAGGAAGGTTTCGCCCCGCTGGTTCCGGGTTTCCATTACGCACAGTCGGGCGATCTGGAGTCGGTGAAGTCATTCCTGTCACCGGAAAAGACCTGTGCCGTCTTGTTGGAGCCGGTGCAAGGAGAAGGCGGAGTCAGGCCCTTTGACAAGCAGTTTCTGATGAATCTGCGAAAGCTGTGCGATGAAAACGGGGTTCTGTTGATATTTGATGAAGTGCAGACCGGTGTGGGCAGAACGGGGACTTTTTTTGCCTATGAGCAGCTTGGGGTGGAACCGGACATTATCGCTCTGGCGAAAGGCTTGGCAAACGGAGTCCCCATCGGGGCAGTGCTGGCCAAGCAGCATGTGGCGGATGTGATGGTACCGGGCACCCACGCCAGTACCTTTGGCGGCAATCCGCTTGCAACCGCAGCAGGAGTTGCGACGGTCGAGATTCTGCTTCAGGAGGGTATCCTGGCACATGTCCGTGAAATGGGTGCGTACCTGGTGGATAAGCTGCAAACACTGGTTGGCAAATATTTTGTTGCACAGGAAGTGCGTGGCATGGGACTGTTGGTCGGGTTGTCCCTGGACCGCCCGGCAGGAGACGTGATCAAAGCCTGCCTGGAGAAAGGATTGCTGCTGACCGTGGCAGGCGGCAATGCGGTGCGGTTCACGCCGCCGCTGATCGTGGAGAAAGAGCATATCGATCAGGCCGTAAGTATTGTGGAGCAAACGCTTGTGGAACTTTATCAACCTGTGTAAGGCAAGGGTCGGGGTTTTCCCGAACCCCTGCCCACTTTTTTCTGCGCCGCCTCTGGCGGCTTTTTTGCACTTGTAGGCCCTGGGACTCGAGTGATAAGTAGGTATCATCCATTTGTTATTCAAAATTGTGGATGAGAGATAAGTGTATAGTACTGTTCATGCTTTGTTATAGAGAATTGTGGATGAAGATGAGTATAGAGTGTTCCACATCCACACGGTTGTATAACAAATGGCTTGGATAGACACGTATGTACCACTCTCTGCTCCGACAAGGACCCCAAATAGAAATAAAAAATATGGTCCGGAACTATTCATTTACTGTTGGTATTTAAGCAGGGATGAGGAGGTAATTGCTGTGACCCTTACTTTCCGCACGAATATTCCAAATAAAGATGAGTATTTTCAATTGTTCCAATCAACGGGTTGGAATCCGAATGGTACCTGGACGAAAGACATTCTTTACGAAGCGGTAAAAAACAGCTGGTACATCGTTACTGTTTATAAAGATGACAAGCTCGTGGCTTCAGGTCGTATCATCTCCGATGGCTTTGTACAATGTTTTATTTGTGAAATGATGGTTCTTCCTGAGTATCAAAATCAAGGTCTAGGCAAGAGTATCATGATAAACCTTATCAACCACTGTAAGTCAAAGGGGATACGATGGATTCAACTGGCATGCGCTACTGGTAAGAAGGGATTTTATGAAAAAATCGAATTCCAGGAGAGACCTGCTGACGCCCCAGGTATGAATTTGTTTCTTTAGAGGTTCGAAAGACCCTCGCTCGGCATAAACTTCCGACCTCCAACGCACGTTAAGTAAGTAAAGATCAAGCAAAGGAGTCGGGAGCAATGGCGCAAGATTCATTGGTGACACCGTGGCGGAATCAAACGGTGGCCGAATTGATATTGGAGCAGCTGCATATATGGGGAGTCAGAAGGATTTACGGGGTTGTCGGGGATGGAATCTTGGGTCTGATGGATGCCATCGCCAAGCAGGATCGGATCCAATTTATCGCGGTGAAGCACGAGTCGGTGGCGGCCATGATGGCCTCAGCGGAAGCCAAACTGACAGGAAATCTCGGAGTTTGTACGGCAACCATGGGTCCAGGCATAACCAACCTGCTGAACGGACTTGGCGATGCACATCTGGACAAGGCTCCGGTACTGGCCATAACCGGACAAGCGCCCACCAACAATATCGGCACCGACTACAAACAGTACATAAACCAGCAGGAACTGATAAAGCCCTTTGCCGCATTCAGCACACTGTTGACCCATCCGGACGCCACCGTGAAAGTTCTGGTCAAGGCCATGCATACCTCCCTGATCCAGGGGGCTGTGACCCATATCTCTGTCCCCAAAGACGTCTTCAACATGATGGCCTCATCCAAAGTCAGACGCAAGCCAAAACTTGTAAAAGGAATCACCAAGTTTGACAAGTCGGAACTGCAGGATGCCCTGAACATCCTCTGGGCCGCCCAGAAGCCGATGATCCTTGCGGGGATCGGAGCAAGGGAAGCGGCTCCGTCTTTGGAAAAATTGGCCGAAGCTCTGGGTGCCGGCATTCTGCTGAGTCTGGGAGCCAAGGGGATGATCCCGGAAACCTCTCCGCATGTGCTGGGGGGAATTGGGCAAGGAGGGAATCCTTACGCGGCGGACCTGTTCAAACAATCGGACGTGGTGCTCCTTGTCGGAGATACATGGTGGCCGGAAGGATACGTTCCAAAGGATGCGCGAATCGTTCAAATCGACTATATGCAGCAAGAAATCGGCCGGGGCGATATTCCGGTGGAACTTGGCATCGTAGGGGAATCCCAGACGGTGGTACCCTTGTTGGCGGAAGCCCTTCAGGGACGCAAGGTCAATCAGGAATGGCTTCAACAATGCAGGGATGTCAAAACCAGGTGGGAAAAGCAGAATCAAGAGGAAGGACAGACAGGAGGCACGCCGATTCATCCTTCCACTGTGTGCCGGGTGATTGAACAATGTGTGGCTCCCGACGCGATCGTCACCATTGATACAGGGGATGTGACCGTTTGGATGAACCGGAACTTCCGGCCTCAGAATCAACGAATGCTGTTTTCAGGCGACTGGCGGACGATGGGGTACGGTTGGCCCGCGGCACTGGCTGCCAAACTGGCCGAACCGCACAAACAAGTGGTAGCCTGTGTCGGGGATGGCGGCATTGAGATGGTCATGGCGGACCTGTTGACAGCGGTGCGTTATGAATTGCCCATTACGCTGATCGTATTCAACAATGGAAGCCTTCAGATGGAAGCTGACAAAATGCAGGCGGGTGGCTATCTGCCCGAGGGTGTGCAATTGACCAACCCTGACTTTGTCAAGTTGGCAGAAGCATGCGGATGGGAAGGCCACCAGGTCGACACCAAAGACAAACTGGAAACCACGCTGCGACAGGCATTAAAATCAAACAAGCCGGTTCTTATTGACGTTAAGACAGCCGCCGTTATGCATCCTGAAACCAAATCCTTGACGACGAACAATGAAAAGGTGAAAGTGTAAAACGGAAAAGCTTGTGCCATCCGTTAGTAGTGAAACCCATATCTCCCCTCTCCTTTTTGGGCCTTCGTGAGAAGGTCCTTTTTTTCTGCAAGCACTCAAATATTCCATTTTGCAAAAAAATATGAAAATCGTTTGAAAAAATTAAAATTTATTGTAGTATTAGAATCTGCTACGTGCATCCCGGTGTTGCTTCTGAGTTCGGATCAATCTTCACCCGATGCAATCATGGCCCGACAACAGGCGACCCTGGAGTTGTCAGAACCTTTAGTTGAGGTGCTTGAAAAAATTCAACTAACAAAGGACAGCAATTTGAGTTCTAAATTTGGGGATTCAGTGACTTTGGCGGAAAATGTTGTTTTTGAGATTGCCCAATGCTGCATTGTTCGAAACGGTCAGGTGTACTTGTTAACCAGGAGAGAGTTCCAAATTCTAAGTGTACTTCTTCAAAATGCGGGCATGCTCCTTTCCGGTCAGGAACTGTTGGAGATGGTTTGGGAAAACCAACAGGATGTCAGCTTGGGGAACCTGTATACCTTTATCGGGAAACTGCGCAAGAAACTTGAGGACGACCCGGAAAATCCGCAAATCCTGATAACCGAACGCAAAAAGAACAAAACAGGATTTTTGCTTAGAATGATTATTAAAAAGAATGAACCTCAATAAAAATTGATTGGTAACCTCAACGTTTATTAAGAGTAAGAATTTGAAAATGGTTGTAAGATGGTGGTGAGCAAGACGGCTGGTTGCTCATTATCAAGTGAACCGTTGAAGAAATTGAGGAAGAAAAACGGTTCAGATTGAATCTGAAAGGAGGATGATTTAGGCAAACAACTAATTTAACGGTTGTACAACCGATCCTATGAGAACCAAAATTTTCGTTAGGAAATATGTGAAGCGTAGAGAGTTAATAATGGAAAGCTAATACCGGAAAGCTAATACCGAAGGGGTATGGAGAAACTCTAAAAGTCAAATTGGATATGAAGGGAGATAAAAGGTTCAAATACTTGGACATTTGATAATGCATTTAACTAGATGGCTACAAATAAGTTGGGAGGTTATCTGAATGATAAACAAAAAGATTTTATCTGGTTTTCTAGCGTTTATTTTTTCTGCGGTCATAGGCGCCGTAACAGTGTTTGCTACACAATACACTGTTACACCTTGGTTGAATACTGATACAAACATCTATGTTTATGACTATGCTGCAAGGGGAAATGTATATTCTACGATTAATGTAGATAAATTTGGAGACTCACAAAATAAGATTTGGGCTCAATATTGGGTGGGACATCCATATACAAAGGATCAATCTATGGGGGTAATTAACTCCTACGATAGTTCTAGGATGAGTCTTGTAGGGTTCCGTGAACCCGATCCAAATTCTCAATACAACAGTGTACTAAATTATAAAATTGAAAGTGATCCATATCATACAAATATAAGGGATGTAATAGCAAATGGTACTGTGAAGGCAAATACAACTGGATACATCGGATTACAGTATCAAATAAAAGTGCCTTCTCTAACGTTTGACTTTGCTTATTATGGCTCTAATAAACCCCATCATAGCTTAGCAGGTTACATGGTCGATTACGTGATGTCATGGACTTCTGACGTAACAGTTGTAAATGGTAATTCAATGTATATATACCAATAAAGACAAAAGGAGGAGCTAACAGTGAAATCAAAAACGTTGACTATTAGTATTTGTTCATTCGGCTTGGCTTTGGGAGTTTTATTTGGTTTCAATATCGTGAATGCAAATTCTAAATATATCAAAAAAGACGGATTCTTGATTGATTCAAAAACTAAAACACCAGTTACTGAATACATTACTATAGATGAAAATTCACCACTAGCAAAAGAAAAATCTGTAAAGTTGGTAAACGGTATAGATGAGTCAATTGTAGCTGAGGTCACTTTAGAGGAATTTTTGAAAAACCAACAGTATTATGAAAAACTGCTAACCGAGAAAACTAATAAAGCTAAAGAAGCGTTAGTAAAGGCAGGGAAATGGGAAGAGTTTAAAGAAAAATTTGAACAGAAACGTGGAGCTACTTCCAAGTAAATAAGCAATCACGAGAGAGTACTGCAAAAGCAGTACTCTCTATAGTTAAGAAAGTATTCGTTTTATTACAGTGTATTTTCCTAATAATTGGTTCTTTTGGTAAGAACCGGCTTATGATGCATGACAAAATTGTCTTTAAAAAATTCCTGAAGGGGTATTTCTGTGAATAATAAGAATGACAAGAAGAAAAAACACGAATATGAAAAAAATCCATTTTCAAATTTAAAAGACTCGTTTGATCGGGCTGAGGTCGGTGATTTAAGACCATTGAGCCAATTGGGATGCTTACCGACAATCATTTTCATTATCATAGGATTCCTCATTTTTTTTATTTTAACAAGGTAGAGCTTGTTGAATAATTAGCAGGCATCTTTTCTTCAAAAAGTTATGGCAAATATTCATACAACATGGCCGTTTCGTCGCAAGTGGGGAATTTGGTGCAGTTCATGCAGTCCTTCCACACTTTGTGCGGGAGGTTTTCTTTCTGCACGATTCGGAAACCGCATTTGGCGAAAAAATCAACCTGGTAGGTCAGGGACAGGATCCGGGGGATTCCAAGCTGCAGCGACTCCTTCACCAAGAGTGTGACCAGTTCCTTGCCAAGCCCCAAGCCTTTTTTGTCGGATGCAATGGCAAGCGACCGGATCTCTGACAGATCCTGCCAGAGAATGTGCAGGCCGCCGACCCCCACAATCCGCCCGTCATCTTCAATCACGGTCATCGATTGAAGGTTCTCGTATATGGAAATGCGTGGACGAGGCAAAAGCAACCCCTGGTCCGCATTGGTTTGAATCAGTTGATAAATGGCTTCCGTATCTGCCATTACCGCTTTCCGAAACTGCATGCCCATCACTTCCCAAATGAATATGCATAAATAATGTATAAGTATACACACCCATGCATGTCCTGTCTATATGGATTATTCCCGCTGCAAAATGTCGTTCAATGCCTGCATTTCCACATCAGCCGGATGGGGCTGGGATACCGGGGCAGTACTGACCGATTGGCCGGAGCATCCGGCAAGCAGCAGCGAACCTGTCAGAATCAGCGGGATGAATCTCGTCATGGGGTGTAATCGACTCCGTTCGTGTAGGAGTTTCCGGCGTTCCAGAGCAGGAATTCGTTGATGCCGTTTGCTTTCAACGCTTGAATTTGCGCTTCCACTTCCGCCTTGCCATAGCGCTTGTAATTGCCTCCGCCAAGCCAGCTTGCGGTAAAGTCCTGAATCCACGGGCGGGAGATGACCTTATTTTTCAAAGCGCCGAGTTTTTCGCTTTCCGCTTTGGCGTATTCGTCCACCAACCGGTACGGTTCCAGATCCGGTTTGGGGATGTGGAAGTATCCCGGGCCCCAATGGGACGGATAGATCATGGAGGATATGACATCCACATTTTCACAGATCCGTGAGAAGTTTTGTCCGATACCGGGTGTTTCCGGAAGGGTGGCCGAGTACCCGAAGATGTCCACGCTCACCTTGACACCATAAGGTTCCAATTCTTTCTTTGCATAGGAGACAAAGTCGGTTACCGCATCCACACGCAGCTGCACCAGGCGTTCTTTTTCGGAAAATTGGGGTGCTTGAGGTGCGGACTTCTCGTGGTTCTGCAGGTCGGCTGTCGCTTTGGCCAACGCTTCTTCCGCAGACTGAAGTTCTTTCTTCTGTTCGTCAGTGAGGGATTCTTTGCCCTTCAGGTCGGCTACCTTCGCCTGGGCGGTTTCCTGCTGTTTCTTCAGTTCGGCTTTCTTCGCTTCAAAAGCGGCCAGCGCTTCCTGGTGCTGCTTTTGCAATTGGGTAAACTTGGTCGGAGTCCGGTCCTTGTATTCGCCCATGCCGTATTTCAGGGTGCTGTCCATTTTTTCAAAGCCTTCCGGGAAGCGGACATAATCGAACTGAATGTCCTGGAATCCCAATTCGGCTGCTTTCTTGGCGATTTCCACATTGTATTTCCAGACATCCTGCAGAAAGGGGTTCACGAATGCTTCTCCACGTCCGTTTGTCCAAACGGTTCCGTTGGGATTCACGAAAGAGAGTTCGGGATGTGCCTTGGCGTACAGGGAATCTTTGAATACCACGATCCGGGCAATGGGATAAATGTTGTGCTGTTTCAACGTTTCTATCAATGCATTGGGGTCTTTGACAATCGATTGGCTAAAGGTTTGCAGTCCGGGGTCATCCATTTTGTACGTAATGACTCCCCAGTCGTCCTTGATGTCAATGACCATCGCGTTCAAAGCGGTCTTGTCGACCAGGTCCAGCAGTTCGCTCATCCTGTCTCCGCCGGCCGAATGGGCGGTGACATAGATGCCTCGCACGGCGTCAGGATAGGTGAAACCAAAGCTTTGGGCCAGTTTTTGCTTGGGGGGCTCAACAACAGCAGGGGCAGCGGGGGTGTCAAGGGACTCAACAGCTTGTGATGCCGTCGGATCCACCTTCGATTCCGCTTTCGATTCGATCTTGGAGCTTCCGCTGGTAATTACGGTGGTCGAGCAGGCAGCCAACAAAGGAACAAGAAGCAGCGATGGCCATTTTTTCATGTTGATTCCCCTTTGACTTTTTCTTACAAGATTTAAATGCCAAATTTCGCGACATTTTCTATCAGGATTCGACATTACAGAGCCTTCTTCCTTCCTGTATGGGACGCAAAAGCCTAATTTTCCCGAAAAGGGCGGGAGTCCACACGGCTTAAACAGGGCTAACGTACTATAAGGAAGAAGTTTATATAGGTCAGGGGGATTGTGATGTTTCCGTTTGGATATGGCGCACCTGGCGCAGGGTTTGGTTATGGATGGTCCTGGTGGGCGATCGCTTTCCTGGTTGCGTTTGTCGTGATTTTCATAGTGGCCGCACACCGAGGGGGATGGGGAGGATACTGGTAAAGCCCGGTAGTCAACAACCGGGCTTTTTTGTGAAAATCTCTTGGATCACCTGACTGTATTCGTAAGGTGTTTGATCCCCTAATAGGACTCCCCATATATAGGACTGATTTTCAGGCTTATTCTCTTGGCTCCGATTTTACCCCTGAAAATAGGACTGTTTATCAGTCTTAAACTGGATTATTGGTTTGCAGAGCATGAGATTCCCGGAATAGGACTGGAAATTAGTCCTATTATCAAGAATTCAATAAAAAAACGATTATAGGACTAACAATCAGTCTTATTCGCGTGAAACTATATTTCTTCTTAATCGTCTATTATTAGGAAAGGGAAGACGTGCGTAAGGGAGATGGCTTTTATGACATTGTGGCAAATGAAAGCCGAAAACAGCCTAACGTTGGAAGGGTAAACGAAGGAACAAATCGAGGACATGAAGAACGCCAATGAACAGGAAATGAAAGTGCACGGACAAAAATAAATTGGCTAATGGAGATCTACGCGAAGTTAGCCAGTCAAACATCTAAGAGTGACTCGGGGAGGAAAGGAGGCCAGTGGGCCTCTTTCTTTTAGTCTCTTCACCCGAAACCAATCAATCTTAGGGAGGATTCTACTATCCTGCCCGTACTTGTTTGTAGCAAAAAAGACCCCCTGTCGGGGCCTCTTAAAAAGGTGCTCCGATGGGAGCCTCTATATAAACGCCCCCCTGTGTCTATACACCTCCGGGTTGGGGGAAGCGGTGACTCGGATAGTGTACTGTATGCGTCAGCAGGGGCATTGGTTCATGGACAGGGATTTGAAAAAAACATTGCAAATTTATGCATGCGAACGTATAATAATTCGAGAACCTGCATTAATATACAAAAGGGAGTAACAAATAGAAATGAGCCCCCTTTGGTAGCGGGATAAGTCATAAGGAGGGAACCGGGATGCAAGGACGATTGATCCTTGAAAATGGGGAAATTTTTGAAGGGACGATCATCGGACGATCCAGGCGAGGATATGGAGAAGTGGTCTTCCATACCGGCATGACCGGTTACCAAGAGATTCTGACGGATCCTTCCTATACGGGACAAATCGTGGTCATGACCTATCCGTTAATCGGCAATTACGGGATTAACCCGGCCGACTTTGAATCCCGCAAGCCCTGGCTGTCGGGGTTCGTGACAGCGGAAGCATGCGAAGAACCAAGTCACTGGCAAAGCAAACAAACCTTGTCAGACTATCTTGCGGAACAAGACATTGTGGGTCTGACAGGAGTGGATACAAGAAGCATTGTCCGGATGATCCGGGACAAGGGTGCTATGAAAGGCTGGATTCTCCCGGTGACAGGGAATGAGAGTGTGGAAGCGGGGGATCTGGAGTTTCCCGAAACGGAACAGGGGAAAGTCGATCTGGTGACGACCCCGGTTGTATATGAAGTATCTGCAACAGGGAATTACCATGTGGTTGTAATGGATTTTGGCGTGAAGACGAACATTCTGAGGTCCCTTGTACAGATGGGATGCAGGGTAACCGTTGTGCCTGCCGGAACTTCCTTTGAAGTCATTCGCGATCTGCGGCCAGACGGCATCCTGCTGTCAAACGGACCTGGAGATCCGCTTGATTGCGCGGAGATCCTCCCTGTCATCCGCAAACTGGCGGAAACGTACCCCGTTATGGGAATCTGCCTCGGACATCAACTGTTGTCCCTTGCTTTTGGCGCCCAGACCGGGAAGATGCTGTTCGGTCACCGGGGGTCTAACCATCCGGTGAAAGATCTCACCACGGGGCGAATCTGGATCACTTCGCAAAATCACGGGTACGCAGTGCTTGGTGATCACATTCCGGCCGCGTTGGAAGTGACCCATGTAAATGTCAATGACGGAACGATTGAAGGGGTCCGCGTGAAAGGACTCCCCGCATTCTCGGTGCAGTTCCACCCGGAAGCATGTCCGGGTCCGCGCGACTCGGAAGAACTGTTTGAGCGGTTCCTGCAGTTTATGGCCCAACAGGAGGAGCGTCATCTTGCCTATGCAACCTGATTCTACAACCAAAGATTCGATACTTGTAATCGGCTCCGGACCCATCGTGATCGGGCAGGCGGCGGAATTCGACTATGCGGGAACCCAGGCGTGCAAAGCGCTGAGGGAAGAGGGGTACCGCGTGATTCTGGTCAATTCCAACCCGGCAACGATTATGACGGATCTGGACGTGGCGGATGTTGTATATATAGAGCCGTTAAATGTCGAAGTCTTGACCCGGATTATTGACCGGGAGCGCCCCGCCGGGCTGCTGGCCACCTTGGGCGGTCAGACCGGATTGAACCTGGCCGTGGACCTGGATGAAGCGGGTGTGCTTGAGAAATATGGAGTCAAACTGCTGGGAACCACCCTTGAATCGATTAAACAGGCGGAAGACCGCCAACTGTTCAAGGATTTGATGGATTCGATCAGACAGCCGATTCCCCAATCGGAAGTCGTGGAATCTCTGGAAGAAGGATTCGCGTTTGTTGAGAAAATCGGCCTGCCCGTCATTATCCGCCCTGCCTATACACTTGGGGGCACAGGGGGCGGAATCGCCGAGACGGTGGAAGAGTTCAAAGAGATTGCCACTCGCGGGCTGAAACAGAGTCCCATTGGCCAGATTCTGGTGGAGCGAAGCATCAAAGGCTGGAAAGAGATTGAGTATGAAGTCATGCGGGATGCGGCCGACACCTGCATTACCATCTGCAACATGGAAAATATTGACCCGGTAGGCGTACACACGGGGGACAGCATTGTGGTGGCGCCGTCCCAGACGCTGACCGATCAGGAATACCAGATGCTGCGGACAGCAGCCGTTGACATTATCCGGGCGCTAAAGATTGAAGGGGGATGCAACGTCCAGTTTGCCCTGCATCCGACAAGCCGGGAATACTGTGTAATTGAAGTGAACCCTCGTGTTTCCCGTTCTTCGGCTTTGGCATCCAAAGCCACCGGGTATCCAATTGCCAAAATGGCTGCCAAGATTGCGGTGGGTAAGCGGTTGGATGAGATCTTGAACCCGGTAACCGGCAAGACTTATGCATCCTTTGAACCGGCGCTTGACTATGTGGTGGTGAAAATTCCCCGCTGGCCCTTTGACAAGTTCCCGACAGCCGACAGGCGATTGGGAACGCAGATGAAGGCAACCGGCGAAGTGATGGCGTTGGAACGGTCTTTTGAAGCGGCGCTTCAGAAGGCGCTGCGCTCGCTGGACATCGGGCTGGATGGCCTGGAACTGCCCGGAGTCGAAGCGTGGCCGGATGAAGATCTGGAGCGAATTCTGGCCAAGGAACCGGACGACCGCCGATTGTTCGTGGTGGCGGAAGCGTTGCGCCGGGGTTGGTCGCAGGAACAAATCTGCCATCTATCAGGCATAGACCGATTTTTCATAAGCAAGTTGGCAAAGTTGATTCGGTTTGAGCAGGAGTTGGTGTCAGGCGGGAAGGATCACATACCGGATGAGAGATTGCTGGAAGCAAAGAAGCTTGGGTTTTCCGATGACCGCATCGCCCGTTTGACCGGGATGAACTGGGAAGAGGTGCGGGCGAAACGACTGGCTGCCGGAATTGTTCCTTCTTATTTGCTGGTGGATACATGCGCAGCCGAATTCGAATCGGCCACTCCCTATTATTATTCAACCTACCGCAGCCGGGATGAAGTGGCTCGATCCGACAAGAAGAAGGCCCTGGTGATTGGCTCGGGACCCATCCGGATCGGCCAGGGTATCGAGTTTGATTACTGTTCGGTTCACTCCGTGTGGGCCTTGAAACGGCAGGGCTATGAAACGGTAATCATCAACAATAACCCGGAAACGGTATCGACCGATTTTGACACGGCGGATCGTTTGTATTTCGAACCGCTGACGCTGGAAGACGTATTGGCGGTCATAGAAAAAGAGGGCGTTGAGCAAGTGTTCGTCCAGTACGGCGGGCAAACGGCCATCAATCTGGCGGTCAAATTGGAGAAAGTCCTGCAGGGTACCGGAATCAAACTGGCGGGGACACCGCTTTCCGCTATCCACCGCGCCGAAGACCGTGACGAGTTCCGGAATTTCCTGTTGGAACTGGGAATCCCGCAAAGTCAGGGAGGGACCGCCTATGATGTGGATTCAGCAGTATCCGTTGCTGCATCAATCGGGTATCCGGTAGTGGTTCGGCCGTCTTATGTAATCGGCGGCCGGGCCATGGCGGTCGTCCATAATGAATGGGAACTGCGTGACTATATGCGGTTGGCTGTGGATGTCAATCCGGAACACCCGGTTTTGATCGATGCTTATCTGGAAGGGAAAGAGGTTGAAGTCGACGCAGTATGTGACGGGGAGAACGTCCTGATCCCCGGAATCTTCGAACATATTGAACGGGCAGGCGTCCACTCGGGCGACTCCATGGCGGTGTATCCGCCTCAATCACTCTCTTCCGAAGAGGTCCGGACAATCGTCGAATACACGGAAAAAATCGCCTGTAACCTGCCCGTAGTAGGACTGGTCAACATTCAGTTTGTGATTTTCGGGGGCTGCGTTTATGTTCTTGAAGTCAATCCGCGTGCTTCGCGGACAGTGCCAATTATCTCGAAGGTGACCGGTATTCCCCTGATTGACCTGTCCGTCAAGACCCAGTTGGGGATGAAGCTGACGGACTGCGGATACGGAACTGGACTCGCTCTCAACCAGCCCTTTGTGGCGGTCAAGGCGCCGGTGTTCTCCTTTGCAAAGATTACCGGATTTGATATCCACCTGGGACCGGAAATGAAGTCCACCGGGGAAGTCCTCGGCATAGGCAAAGACTTTGCATCCGCAACAGCCAGTGCCTTTGCCGGGATGGGAATCGGCTTGAAACCGGGCGGTTTGTTCTGTTCCATAACGGAACGGGAGAAGGCGACCGCCATACCGCTTTTGAAACGTTACGCAAGTTTGGGGTTCAAGCTGTATGCGACTTCGCAAACCGCTTTGTACCTTCAAATAAATGGAATTCCGGATGTGATCCCGGTCGGGAAGGACCGGGACGAAATCGAAAGGTTGATGAAGTCGGGCGCGATTCAACTGGTGCTCAATATCCCGACACGGGGACAGGATCCTGAACGATTGGGGTTCTGGCTGAGACGATACAGCGTCGAAACGCGAGTGCCCTGCCTGACATCACTGGATACGGCAGGCGCGCTGCTGATGGTGTTGGAGCAACACGCGGAAGTGGAGCCAAAGCCTTTGGCGCCGGTTGCGGTTAAGTAGAGTTTTTGGGGGAGGGAAAGGGAATGTCCAAATTAATGCCCATGTTTAAGGAGTGGCAGGTCAATCGGCTGGTGGGACGGGATTTTGTGGATTTCGCCGATTACACGCCTTCCGAGCTGAATTATTTGCTTGAGTTGGCCGAGGCCATTAAAGAGAAACAGAAGAAAGGCGAGAAGTACCAACCGTTGTCCGGAAAAACGCTGGGGATGTTTTTTACGAAGGCTTCCACCAGAACCCGGGTATCCTTTGAAGTGGGGATGTATCAGCTGGGCGGCCATGCGCTTTTTCTCTCAAATGGGGACACTCAGTTGGGCCGGGGGGAACCGATCTCCGATACGGCCAAAGTGATGTCCCGCTATGTGGATGGCATCATGATCCGGACATTTGCGCACGAAGATGTCGTGGAACTCGCCGAGCATGCGAGCGTACCTGTCATAAATGCATTGACCGATTTGCATCATCCGTGCCAGGTGTTGGCCGATATCCTGACTTTGAAAGAACACAAGGGACAGTTGGAAGGATTGACTGTGGCTTACGTGGGAGACGGCAACAACATGGCCAATTCGTGGATCCAGGCGGCGCCCAAGTTTGGATTGAATATGAGAGTGGCAACTCCGGTTGGATATGAGTGCGACCCTGCAGTGGTGGCCCAGGCAAAGCAATTTGCCCGGGAATTCGGAACGGAGCTGGTGGTAACAAACGATCCGGTGGAAGCTGTGGCAGGGGCGGACGTGATTTACACCGATGTCTGGGCAAGCATGGGACAGGAAGCGGAACAGGCGGAGCGTGTGAAGAAGTTTGCCGCTTTCCAGGTGAATGAAGAGCTTTGCAAGCATGCAAAGGATGACTTCCTGTTCATGCACTGTCTGCCGGCACACCGTGGGGAAGAAGTGACGGCCGGAATCATCGATGGCCCGCACTCGGTCGTCTTCGACGAAGCGGAAAACCGCCTGCATGTACAGAAGGCGATTCTCGTGGCGACTATCGGGTAGTGGCCGTATGCAGTCTTCTTGTGAGATAATGGCTAAGAATGGAATATAAGCAACGGAATGGAGCGACAAAAGGATGGCAAAGCAGAAGATTGTACTGGCGTATTCCGGTGGACTGGATACGTCCGTTATTTTGACGTGGCTGAAAGAGACTTACGATGCTGAAATTATCGCATTCACAGCGGATATCGGACAGAAAGAGGAGCTGGAAGGCCTCGAGGAGAAGGCGCTCCGCACAGGTGCCAGCAAAGTCTACATCGATGATTTGCGGGAAGAGTTTGCGCGGGACTTCATTTATCCGATGTTCCAGGCGGGTGCGCTTTACGAAGGACAGTATTTGCTTGGTACGAGCATTGCGCGTCCACTGATTGCCAAGCGGATGGTGGAAATTGCACGGGCCGAAGGGGCAACGGCGATTGCACACGGCGCCACCGGCAAAGGCAATGACCAGGTGCGTTTTGAGTTGACGGCTGCCGCTTTGGCACCTGAACTGGAAGTGATCGCACCATGGCGCATCGAAGCTTTCCGTGAGCAGTTCCCCGGCAGGGCCGAAATGATCGCTTATGCTGAGAAGCATGGCATTCCGGTGCAGGCTACGGCAGCGAAGCCCTATTCCATGGACCGCAACCTGCTGCATATCAGTTTTGAGAGCGGAATGTTGGAAGACCCCTGGTTCGATGCCAGCAGCGAGGAAAACAAAGACATGTACGTGCTCAGTGTTTCGCCGGAGGATGCCCCGGACCAGCCGGAATATCTGGAGTTGGACTTTGAGCAGGGGAATTGTGTCGGTTTGAACGGGGAACGCATGACCCCGCTTCAGGTAATGGAGAAGCTGAATGAACTGGGTGGCAAGCACGGAGTGGGACGTGTGGACATGGTCGAGAACCGGTTTGTTGGCATGAAGAGCCGCGGGGTGTATGAGACGCCGGGGGGCACCATCCTGTTTGCTGCTCACCGTCGCATGGAATCGCTGACGATGGACCGCGAAGTCATGCAGCTGCGAGATTCGCTGATCCCCCGTTACAGTTCGCTTGTATATAATGGGTTCTGGTTCGCCCCGGAAAGGCTTGCCCTGCAGGCACTGGTGACCGAAAGCCAGAAGAATGTCACCGGTACCGTCCGGGTGAAACTCTACAAAGGGAATGTGATAGCAGCCGGGGTGAAAAGTCCTGTGAGCCTGTACAACCCGAACATCGCGACAATGGAGGCAGACCCGACTCAAGCATACAACCAATCTGACGCAACCGGATTTATCCGTTTGAATGCGCTGCGTCTGAAAGTGGCGTCCGGCGTGCAGCAGACTCAGGATAAATAATGGAAAATCTCTAGTGAAGAGAGTTCTTATATTGGTCAGGATGGCTGTCGAAAAATTTAACGGGCGTTCAGGGCGCTATTCTTGTCGAATTTTCTTATTTCTATAAAATAGCGGTCTTCTAAGGTCTTATTTTCTTTGAACGCGAGCCAAACGCACCGAAGGCAACGGTTTTTGGAAAAATAAGACCTTCAAAAACCGTTATTTCAAGATTAAAACTCGAAAATCCGAAATTAAGGATCTCAAAGATTGTTATTTTTGTTATGTTAACTGGTGCCCCGTAATCCGGAGGCGGAGTTGGTATAAAAGCGGAAAAAATTCCATGCATAAGCAGCGATATTGGGCAGAAAGGAAGTAAGAAAAGTGTCGAAGCTATGGGGCGGACGTTTTACGAAACCGACAGACAAACTGGTGGAAGAGTTTACCGCTTCCATTGGATTTGACCAAAAGCTGGCCGTGGATGATATCCGCGGCTCGCTTGCTCATGTGAAAATGTTGGGGGCATGCGGCATAATCCCGCAGGAAGATGCGAACAAAATCCGGCAAGGACTGATGACCATTCTGGAGGATGTGAAGGCGGGCACACTTACTTATACGGTGGAGAACGAAGACATTCACATGAATATCGAGAAGTATCTGATTGATAGAATCGGGCCGGTGGGTGGCAAACTGCATACGGGACGTTCCCGAAATGATCAGGTTGCGACCGACATGCACCTCTACTTACGCCGGGAAACAAAACAGATTGTCGCTCTGTTGGCGGATCTGCTGCAGGCGCTGGTCGATACAGCCGAGAAGTATATCGATGTTGTGATTCCGGGATATACGCACCTGCAGCGGGCGCAGCCCGTTTTGTTTGCCCATCATTTGCTGGCCTATGTGGGAATGTTCTCGCGGGACGCGGAACGACTGCAGGATGCGCTGAAGCGGATTGACATTCTGCCGCTTGGGGCCGGTGCCCTGGCGGGCACCACATTCCCGATTGACCGGAAACTGGTGGCCAAGGAACTGGGCTTCTCCCGGATCTACGACAATTCGATGGATGCGGTGAGCGACCGGGATTTCATACTGGAGTTCCTGAGTGACGCTTCGATTCTGATGATGCACCTGTCCCGTTTTTGCGAAGAATTGGTGCTTTGGTCCTCGACGGAATTCGGGTTTGTGGAGCTGGATGACGCCTACTGCACAGGTTCTTCCATCATGCCGCAGAAGAAGAACCCGGATGTGGCGGAACTGATCCGGGGAAAATCAGGCCGGGTCTATGGCAACCTGTTTGGTCTGTTGACGGTGCTGAAGAGCCTCCCGCTGGCCTACAACAAGGATTTGCAGGAAGACAAAGAGGGAATGTTTGACACGGTAGAGACGGTGAAGGGGTCTCTGGCGCTGTTCGCCGGCATGATCCGTACGATGGAAGTCCGAAAGGAACGGCTGGCCAAAGCGGTGAAAGAGGATTTCTCCAACGCAACCGATCTGGCCGACTATCTGGTGCGCAAAGGACTGCCGTTCAGGCAGGCGCATGAGGTGATCGGCAAACTGGTGCTTTACTGCGTCTCCCATGGCAAGTACCTTGCGGATCTGACACTGGAGGAATACTTGGAGCACAGTTCTCTTTTTGAAGCGGATGTGTACCATGTGATTGACATCCAAACGGTTGTGGATGCACGAAATGTTCACGGGGGAACCGGCAGCGAACAGGTGAAAAAGGCGTTGGAGAAGGCGAAAGAAGACACCGCTCGACTGGGAGTGTGGGTGGAGCAAGAGTTGGCAAAGGAATTGTAACAGATCAGGGATGAACGAATTGAAACCTCTCTTCGAACAGGAGGTTTCTTTTTTTCTGTTTGACCGTGACTTTTTGGAAAGACTGGCGTCTTAAGTAATGGGAGGAAAAAATACCCAGACACAAGGAGGACACCCATGAAAAAGAGAAAGTCTCTCAGTCAAATTTTTCTGGCGGTGCTGGCGGCAAGCACCTTGGCAGCAACTCCTGCATGGGCAGAAGGTGCTGTGAATACCGCCCGGCAGGCGGCGGAAGTGGAACAGCCCGCGTTCAGCAAACAGATGGAGCAGGCGCTGGAGAGGGTGTACAAGGTCTTTCCCGAACTGAAGCAATTGACGCTCCGGCATAAGTTTTACAGCCCTGGGGGCGACGGGCGACCCGCTGCATGGAGCATTGCCTTTGACAACCGGCCCAACGATCCGAAAACGGAAGACAGTTTGAAGTACACCAACGCTTTCGTCAATTTGAACGCGGAAACCGGCGAACTCATGCATATGAACATCCAGAATCCGGATTGGGCATCGGGCGAGTCACCGTCAGAGGAACTCTCCAAAGAAAAAGCGGCTTCTTTTGTCAAACAGGTACTGGGCGATAAAGTAAAGGACTTTCGCGCTGAGGACACGCTCTTTTACGGAAAAAGCGGAGTCAGAGCCGCCGACGGTAAACAGTTGGAATGGGCCCACGCAACTGTGCGGTATGAACGCTTGGTAAACGGCATCCCCTTCAAAAACAGCGGGTTTAGCGTGAATGTGGATTCCGCTGGGCGTGTCGTCGGTTTTGACCAGAATGAGAGGATCGCCTGGGATTTCAGCAAATTCCCGGATCCGAAGCAGGCGATTAGCAAGGAAGAGGCGGAACAGGCCTACGTGAAACTGCTGGACATGAAATTAATGTACAACGGACATCAACCCATTGGCAGCAAACCCTTTGTCGACAAAGCAGAAACGCGTCCTGTGTTGATGTATCTTCCGATTTTCGAAGGAGTTCTGGATGCCCAAACAGGAAACCTGGCGGAATTTGGAATGCGGCCTGCTCAGTCCAACCTCTCAAAGAAGGTGGCGGTTTCTCCCACAGGGGAGACATTGGTTGTCAAATCAAAGGAAGAAGCGGAGAAATTATTGTCGGACGTTTTTGGTATTGACATGAACGAAATGCAGTTCGATCAGAGAGAGGAAACGGATTGGCCATCCGGGAAGAAGTTTCACCACTACTCCTGGCACAGCAAACCGGTAAAAGAGTCGGACGGACGGTCGAATTACGATCAGATGCGCTATGTGCACCTGGGGATCGACGCAGAGACTGGCGAAGTGCTGACAATGAACCTGCAGGACGAGAGCATGAGGGGAAAACAGGCGAAGGTTTCACAGACGGACGCCGAGAAAACCGCGATTCAATTCCTGGAGAGGTACATCAGCCCTAAACACAAGGAGTTGTCGTTGCAGCATGTCTTCTCTACGATGGAAGATGCGGAAAACATCCCGAACTGGGTAGACAAAAACAAGCTGCAGGATCAAAAACAGTCTCCCGAGTACCACTTTAGCTTTCATGCGCTGCACCAGGGCGTTCCCGTCATGGACCGGTCATTCTCGGTGCAGGTCGACGGCGTCACGGGGAAAGTGGCGGGCTTTGCGCTGCAAAGCGCAGCAGTAGAGGACGAGGTAAAACTGCCGGACAATCAAAACGTTGTTTCGGTAGAATCCGCCAAACAGGAATTTTTGAGGCAGCATCCGCTGCAGCTTGTCTACATCTGGCCCGACTACCGCGGTCAAATCGCGCCCGAACCCGTGTTGGTGTATATTCCGGCCGACACCGCTGTCTTCGAATACATCGACGCCTTTTCAGGCAAAACGATGAGATAATAGGGAGCAAAAGGACAGGAGATAAATCCTGTCCTTAAGGAATAATGTCCAGCAACCGTTTTTGTATACTTATAAAGAATTCCTTGACATTCACCCATTCGGTTTTTGTCAGAATTCTCGGCATAGGTTCCCGCTCGGCGTCATCAAAGTAAGTCAGACTTTTCACGATATGGTAGTAATTCATCTTCACGTCCGGAAACTTTTCTGGGAGGCGTTGAATTAAGGTGGAGATGGGAATCCCTGATTTTTCGATAGCATATAAATCAATGAAGTCCTTACGCGCACCTCTTTGACTGGCTGCAATCAGTTTCATCGAGCCTATATCCGGTATCGATGCCAAGAGCAATCCGGGAACATCGGGAGTAGAAATGAGCGGTTCCAGAAGAGGATGGGGATATCTTAACCAGGTTACTTGAATATTGTCCAACAAACCGTGAAACGTTCCGGATTTGGATTCTGTAACAAGAAGCGAACCTATTTCGGATAGGGTTTTCTCGATTTCAGCCGATGAAAAATGGTTCGGACTAAACCAATCAAAGTCAATGGATTCACGGTGTCCCAAAAGCAATGCCAGTGCCGTACCCCCAGCAAGATAACAATCTTTAACAGGTTGGTTTCGGACCATTTTTTCTAGAACAGATCGTCTTGCTTCGTCAATGACGTCCCAAAACACCGCATTTCCTCCTCTTTCAAATTGAAAAAGTATTGCCAGTATCTTGCTGTTTTAAGGGACAATCCCCTGCTAATACGTACGGCTTCTTTTATTTCATCGAGCGAATATACGTCGAAGAGCCAACGAAGGGTATGGTGGTCACCTTCATTTAGCAGCCTTTCGATGATAAAAATTTTGTGTTCGTGAAGATCCAAATCATGCATATGGACATCCCAAAAAAAGGGGTTAAACTCTTCCGGAACCAAGGATTGCATGAACAGACTTTCCCCCTTTGTCGAACTATAACAATAATTTTACATTATGGAGCAGAAGAAACCAAGAAGCACACCCATGTAATCGACGCCTTTACAGGCAAAACGGTAAGATAACAGGGAGCAAAAGGACAGGAGATGAATCCTGTCCTTATTCTTGTGGTTGGGGTAGAATGGAGGTAAAAAAAACACCTCGCAGCTACTATAGAGGAGGAAGCAAAATGGCCCTGTCCCATAAGGAACAACCCAACAGTTTGTCCAGTCGTGAGGCAGTTCTGACGAAGATTCGAAACATTGTTGGGGAGCACCTGCGCGGTATTCCGGCTAAAGTGTATTTGTACGGCTCATGGGCAAGGCAGGAAGAACGCCCGACTTCTGATATTGATCTTGCGATTTGGCCGGGCGAGCCGCTTCCAACAGGAACTTTGGCAAAACTCCGGTCTGCACTGGAAGAAGCCCCGATACCGTATCCGGTAGAGGTGGTCGATTTGCTGGAAGCGGATCAAACCTTCATTCAGCAAGTGATCAAGGAGGGAATCGAATGGAACGAATGGAACAACGTCTGAAAGTTTCTTACCGAGCATTAACGACATTGGACGAAGTACTCTCTATCCCGAATCCTTCCCGTATTGAGAGGGACGCGTCCATTCAACGTTTTGAATACACATTTGAGGCGATTTGGAAAACGGTAAAACAATACCTGCTTGAGTATGAAGGAATGGATATCGGGTCCCCTAAAGGAGTCGTCCGTGCCAGTTTGTCCGTGGGTCTTCTTGATGCGGAAGAGGCAACTTTGGCGCTTGAGATGGTGGATGATAGGAATCTTTCGGTACATACTTACAATGAGGCACTTGCGGACATGATTTTTGGCAGGCTGCCAAAATATGCATCTTTGATGAAAAAGTGGTTGGATGAAGTAAGCGGAAGAAAAAGATGACCGTTGCTTGAGGGTTATCCGGCAGCGAGCAGGTGAAAAAAGCGCTGGAACAGGTAAAAGGTCTGACCTCCGATTTGTCAGATTGGGTCGAAACGGAGTTGAAAGGGGAAGAGTGGAAGCCAAAGGTCTGACCGGATTTTCTAAATGATTTTGTTGTAAAACCGGGATTCTGCGTTTGGTGCATGTTGAAATTTGACAACCGCAGTCGGATTCTGTTTCGTCCTTTGCCTTGATTGTGTTTTTCATCTATCATAATTCGTATGTTGGCGCTGCGGTTGAAGCTGTCAATGTCTTGCAAAGCGATGTCACCAATGACAACGTCCGTTTCCCGAAGGGCAATCAATAAAAGCAGGCTGGAAGAATCCTGCGTTTTTCCTTCGATATACCGGTAGATTTGTTCTCTCGTAAAACTTCTTTGGGTTCCGGTGAGTCTTCTTGTTTCCGGGTGAAACAGCATCCGGAAATAGAGTTCCGTATCATCCAAACCAATCGGTCGCAAATAGACTTTTTGACCTTCCAAAAATCGCACCGGTGTGTTTACGCCTTTTTGAATCTGCATGGTCGGAGCCTCCTGTTTGTTTTATAATAACTATAGCTGCTCACTGATAATTCGAAAATATACAATACCATCACTTCAAGGGTGTCAACCTTGTAAAATTTACCGGCCATTGATTGTAGAGATGAAAGAATTCCAAACGAGTGGTTATACGGTTTTCTTCTCGGTTTTGGGCAACATGTTGAAGTCCTTGAACCCATGCACATCAGGCAGAGAATAAAAGACATTGCATTCCAGATCTATACAACCTATTAAAAAATTTTCAGATTCAGTTTCAATATGACATAGGGCTGTCAAGTTTACCCCCGTATGATGAAATCAAGAACAAGGAGGGATTGTTATGGTTGAAACTATTTGTCAAAGTTGCTCTATGCCACTAAACGGAGAAGAAGTGTTGGGGACTGAAAAAGACGGTTCCAAAACGAAAGAGTACTGCATGTACTGCTATGAAGGGGGCGAATTCAAGCAACCCGACCTGACCATGGAAGGGATGATCGAGATTTGCGTCCCTCATATGAAAGCAGAGGGCATGTCTGAGGAGCAGGCAAGGGCCATACTGAATGAACACCTTCCAAAACTGAAAAGATGGAACAAGCAGTAGCAGATTCCCGCCTTTAAACGGATAGGGCCTGGCATATCGCCGGGCACTTTTTTTGTGTACATATGTATGTCCCAGAGGCTGATACTTTTCGGTCTGCCGGAAGTTTTGATAAGTATAACCGTTTGGAAGGCAGTTTGGAATGCAAAAGACGAGTTGCCAAACAATACCTTGCCAGCAACCCGTCAAAGTCCTGTATAATTTCAGGTTGAGACAGGATTTTGCCGTACACTGTCGAAAAAAGAAGAAGATTGACAGGGGACGGCACGGGGTTCGCGGGAGTCTGGGCGCGTGGTGTGCGCCGTCAAGCGAATTACGGAAAAGAGGATGTGGATGAGTTCATGATCGAAATGCAAGATGTCTGGAAGACCTATCCAAACGGTGTTTCGGCATTAAATGGAATTGATGTAAAGATTGACCGAGGCGAATTTGTATATGTGGTGGGACCCAGCGGCGCCGGGAAATCCACGTTTATCAAATTGATGTACCGGGAAGAAAAACCAACGAAGGGGACGATTTTCGTCAACGGGTTTAATGTCGACCGCATCCGGGAACGTAAGATCCCGTTAATGCGCCGGCAAATCGGCGTGGTATTCCAGGATTTCAAATTGCTGCCCCAATTGACGGCAGCGGAGAACGTGGCGTTCGCCATGGAAGTGATCGAGGCGCCGCGCAAAAAGATCAAGCAGCGAGTGAAAGAAGTAATGGAACTGGTTGGTTTGGGGGATAAACTGAACAATCTGCCCAATCAATTGTCCGGGGGCCAGCAGCAGCGGGTGGCGATTGCTCGGGCTCTTGTAAACAACCCTGCTGTCATTATCGCCGATGAACCGACCGGGAACCTGGACCCGGATACCTCGTGGGAAATCATGCAGTTGTTAAACAAGATCAATGACCACGGAACCACCATTGTCATGGCAACCCACAACAAAGAGGTCGTGAATACGATGAAACGACGTGTATTGGCGATTGAAGACGGAAAAATTGTCCGCGACGAAAGACAGGGGGTATACGGATATGAAGATTAGCACCTTTTTTCGTCATGTCCGGGAAGGTCTGAAGAACATCGGACGCAACGGATGGATGACATTTGCCGCCGTTGGTTCGGTTGTTGTGTCGTTGCTGATTTTGGGCGTGTTTCTGACGGTCGCGCTGAACCTGCAGGAACTTACCAAAGATGTGGAAGCGCAAGTGCAAATGGATGTATTCATGCAGGAAGGAACTTCCCGTAGTGACATCCAGATGGTGGAGGAAAAAATCAAGGCATTGCCCGAAGTGAAATCTGTGGAGTTTGTATCAAAGGAAGACGCCATCCGGCTAATGGTGGAAAAATACAAAGAACACAAGGATTTGTTTGCCGGTCTGGAAATGGACAATCCTTTCCCGGACAAATTTATTGTGAAGGCGCATGATCCTCGCCAATCACTGCAACTGGCGGACCAGATCCGTACGTTTCCCAATGTGGAAAAGGTTTCCGACGGACGGGAAGTAGTGGAAACGCTGTTTAAAGTCATGGACATAGTTCGTTGGATAGGGGGAGCCCTGATTGTCGGGTTGGCTCTGACAGCCGTCTTCCTCATCTCCAACACTATCAAGATCACGATCTACTCGCGCCGCCGGGAGATCGAGATTATGAAGCTTGTCGGAGCCACCAACTGGTTTATCCGCTGGCCGTTTTTCTTTGAAGGCTTGCTGATGGGGGCTCTGGGTGCGCTGATCCCGATCACATTGATTGCTGCCGGCTATGGCTACATTCTGAACAATGTTACCAGTGACACGTTTATTCCGTTGCTTCCGCTTGGCACTCTCGTTACGCAGGTGGGAGGAGTGTTGCTGCTGATCGGGGCGGTCATCGGGGTGTTCGGATCGACCTTCTCGGTCCGGAAATTCCTGAAGATCTAGGGAACTATATATAGCTCTCAAGTACTAGTGTTACAACTTGTCTCATATACTCGCTAGAGAGAGGTCAAAGGCGGTGAATCGATGGAGATACGCAAAAGCACGCTGGCACTTCTGCTTGCCGGCTCTCTGTTTGTCGGGGGAGCTTCGACCTACGGAGTGATGCAGTGGAGGACAGGCTCTCCTCTGACAGGTGGTGACCTACTGCGGTCAAGTACCGGGCAGCAGATGGCCAATTTTTCCAAACTGGAGGAAGTCTACAAGACGCTCCGTTACAACTACTACCAAAACGTGGACGACCAAAAACTGGTTGACGGAGCCATCTCTGGCATGATCGGGGCCCTGGACGATCCGTATTCCACATATATGGATAAAGATACGGCCGATCAGTTCCATATGTCCCTATCCTCTTCCTTCGAGGGGATCGGTGCGACGATCGAATCCATCAACGGGCGGATTACGATTGCATCCCCGATTAAGGGATCTCCGGCGGAAAAGGCGGGATTGCGGGCAGGTGACCAGATCCGCAAGGTGAACGGACAGAGTCTGGACGGGTTGGAAGTCAACCAAGCGGTACTTTTCATCCGCGGAAGAAAAGGGACCGTTGCCGAGTTGGAAATCACGCGTCCCGGTTCGTCGGAGGTGACCCATGTATCTGTCGTTCGCGACGAAATTCCGTTGGAGACCGTATATGCGGAATATTTGGGGAACGGCATTGGCAAAATCCAAATCACTTCCTTCTCGGAAAACACCGCCAAACGGTTTGAGGAAGAACTGAAAAAGCTGGAGGAGCAAGGATTAAAAGGGCTGCTGATCGATGTCCGCGACAACCCGGGAGGCTATTTGGAAGCTGTAAAGGGCATCAGCAACCTGTTGATCCCGAACAAAGGAGTGATCCTGCAGGTAGAATACAAAAACGGGCAGAAAGAAGTGGTCAATTCCACTCTGGAAACGGCGAAATATCCGGTAGTCTGCCTGATAAACGGAGGATCGGCCAGCGCATCGGAGATCCTGGCGGGAGCTCTCAAGGAATCCGGCGGGTATCCGCTTGTCGGGGAAAAAACATTCGGAAAAGGGACTGTCCAGACCCAGCAGGAGTTCAAAGACGGGTCGAATTTGAAATATACCACGGCCAAATGGTTGACCCCAAAAGGCAACTGGATCCACAAACGGGGTGTTGAACCTGATTATCCGGTTGCATTGCCTGCGTACTTTAAACTGACAGCCCTTAACCCTGACACTCCTCTCAAGCGTGACATGAACGGGACAGCGGTCAAGACTCTGCAGCAAATGCTGATTGGAGTGGGTTTGGTTCCGGGAAGGGAAGACGGATACTTCAGCGCGCAGACAGAGGAGGCCGTCAAGACGTTCCAACGAATGAACGGTTTGTCTCCTACCGGCGTTGTGGAAGGTCAAACCACATTCAAGCTGATGGAAGCCATCAACGAGAAAAAGAAAATCAACGATACCCAATTGGAAAAAGCGACTTCCGTACTTCGTTCCTTAATCAAATAGCAGGTAAAAAGTCGTTTCTGTCGAATATTCCCTTGAGGAACATTAGGTCCTCAGGGGTTTTTTGTTTGGAAGGGGGACTGGCGATGGAAGCACTGCCTTTCTTGCTGGAACTGGGCCGCGGATTTTTCGCGATCCTGCTGACGCCGTTTTTTTATGTCGCCATTCTCTTGGTGTACCTGCAGTATCGCAGACAGGTAACGCTGGAACGCCGTTTGTTCGGGGTTCGGGTTACATCAGCAGAGATACAAACGGCCCGGTCTGTAGGATACGGAGTGCTGGGGGGGATAGCCGCATCCCTTTTTATATCCGGTGTGGGCATCGTGCTGAATCCGACCGATTTTGCCTATGTATGGGTGTTGGCGGTGGTCTTGGCGATCTTTAACGTGCGGTTTGTCTGTTTTGCCTATGCGGGAGGAATCCTGTCTCTTGCGGCATTGATCTTGAACGTGCTGCCGGAACTTTCAATAAGCTGGCCGTGGCTGGCTGAGGCATACCTTGATTTGCGATCTTTGTCCATATCTCATCTGTTGGCTCTGGTTGCCATATTGCACCTGATTGAGGCAATGCTTGTCTTTTTACAAGGGGCTGACGGAGCTTCTCCAATCTTTGTGCAGAGCAAAAGGGGGCGTTTGGTTGGCGGATTCATCCTGCAGAAGTTTTGGGTGATTCCCCTTGCGGCAGTTGTTGCAACAGGCTCCCAGGGGTTGCAGATCCCTGCATGGTGGACCCTCTTGCCTGTGGCGGTTTCCCAAGGTTTGCAAATCCTCCCGATTCCTGCTGTACTGGGTTTTTCGGGGGTCGCCCTGTCTCGTCAACCGGCCGAAAAAGCTGCCAGAACGGCAAAGTATCTGGCATTGTATGCGCTCGCCCTGTTGGGGTTGACAATCATGGGGGGGAAGTTTCTTCCTTCATTCTTGTGGATCGCAGCATTATTCTCTCCTGTTGCCCATGAGTGGCTTGTAAAACGGGAGATGGATGAAGAGAAAATCCGTCAGCCCCGTTTCACAAAACCCTTGCAAGGGTTACGCATCCTGGCGGTGTTGCCTGGAAGCCCGTCGGAAAGCATGGGATTGAAACCGGGGGAAACCATCGTCAAGGCCAACGGGATGCCTGTCAATACACCGTATGAACTGCACTTTGCATTGAATCAGAACCCGGCTTTTATCAGGCTTGAAGTAGTGGATGAACAAGGGGAGAACCGGTTTGCGGGAAAACCGAGATTTACGGGAGAGCATCACAGTCTGGGGTTGATTCTGGTTCCCGATGATGCTGCCAGAGAGTATGTCAGGCTGGAAACAATTCCAGTCTGGAAGATGCTTTGGAACTTGTTTGCCAGAAAAACGAACCAAAGCGGCAAAACACCTGCTTAAGCACTCTCAAATTCGTTTTGCAACAGGAGGAAGCAGAGATGGATATCACAACGATCCTGGGCTTGATTCTTGGTGTCGGTTTCTTGGGCGGTGCCTTTGTCATGGAGGGTGGACATATCACGTCCCTGTTCCAGATAACGGCCGCCATGATCGTGTTTGGCGGAACATTTGCAGCCCTGATGGTGAGCACGCCAATGGAACAATTGAAACAGATCCCGAAGATCTTAAAGATCGCATTCACTCACAAGTCAAGGGATCCGCTGGAGGTGATCGACGAATTGGTGATTCTGGCGACGATTGCCCGACGGGAAGGGATTCTCGCCCTGGAAGAAAAGATTGATACTTATGATGACGAGTTTTTCAAAAATGGGGTAAGACTTGTCGTGGACGGGGTGGACCCGGAGCTTGTCCGCAGCATCATGGAAACGGAACTCTCCTTTATCGAAGAACGTCATAACAAGGGTGCCCAGATCTTTGAACAAATGGGCGGCTTTGCACCCACCATGGGGATTATCGGAACCGTGATGGGACTGGTGCACGTGTTGTCGAACCTGGAAGACGCCGCCAAATTGGGGCCTGCCATCGCCCTTGCTTTCATTGCAACGTTATACGGTGTAGCATCCGCCAACCTTGCCTGGCTGCCAATCGCCAATAAGCTTAAAGTGCGAAGCAAACAGGAAGTGTTGATTCGCGAACTGATGATTGAAGGAATCCTATCGATTCAGGCCGGTGAGAATCCGAACATACTGGCCCAGAAGCTGAAAGTGTTCCTGGCGCCCACAAGCCGTACAAAGAATGAGGCAGCTGAACGAGAGGTAGGCGGAACCAATGTCGAGACGGCGTAAGCAGCATGGGGGCGGGCACGACAACCTCGAACGCTGGCTGCTGACCTATGCGGACCTGATCACGCTATTGATGATTTTCTTCGTTGTGCTGTATGCCCTGTCAAAAATCGATGTCACCAGATACGAACAATTGGCCATCTCTCTGAACCAGTCGTTTTATGACGGGTCTACCGGGGTAATGCGGACCAAGTTTGAAAAATCCTACGGACAACCCAACGAGTCGGGACAATCGGTGGACAAAAAAGTCCTGGAAGCGAGCCAGAAGATGGTGGAAGAGAACCAGCGGCTGAAGGACGCGGAGGAAAAACTCAAGCAGCATATTCAGCAAAACGGGCTGCAGGACAAGGTCATGGTGGAACTGACCGAACAAAAAGGCTTACAACTCACACTGCGGGACGTTGCCTTGTTTGACACGGGATCAGCCGTATTAAAGAAAGATGCGGAAAAAATTCTTTCCGGTCTGGCGCCATTTCTAAAGGTAATGCCGAACAAAATCTCGGTGGAAGGGCATACGGACAATATTCCGATTCATAACGACCAGTTCCGGTCGAATTTTGACCTGTCCGCCGCCCGGGCCTTGAATGTCTTGTATTACCTGCAAAGCGAAGGGATCAAATCCGAACTCTTATCAGCGACGGGGTTTGGGGAGTACCAGCCGGTGGCAGACAACAATACGCCGGAGGGCCGTGCGGCCAATCGTCGAGTCAACATTATCATCATGCGAAATCAGATAAAATAAGCGATGGAACAAAGGGGAGCGACCGGAATCAGCCGGTTGGCTCCTTTTTTGCACTGAACTGGATTTTGCAAAACATTTTCGGTACAATAGAACAGTAGTTCGGGTTCAGATCGAATACAGTGCCTAAATAAAAATATTATGTAACCTGAGGTTCGGAATTTTGTATAATGGACTCTATGGAGAAAGGGTGGGGATGATGGCGGAACGGACTGGCGTTTTTAAGCTGAAATCGGAATATGCCCCGCGGGGTGACCAGCCTAAAGCGATTGATGCTCTGGTCAATGGGATCCGATCCGGCATGAAGCAGCAGGTGCTGCTTGGGGTGACCGGTTCCGGAAAAACCTTTACGATGGCAAACGTGATTGCAAAAGTAAACAAACCGACTCTGGTGCTGGCGCCCAACAAAACATTGGCAGCCCAGCTGGCAGCCGAATTCAAGGAGTTTTTTCCGGAAAACGCGGTGGAGTTTTTTGTTTCCTACTACGATTACTACCAGCCGGAAGCGTATATACCTTCTTCCGATACTTATATTGAGAAAGACGCCAAGATCAATGACGAGATCGACAAACTGCGCCACTCGGCAACCAGTTCGTTGCTGGAACGGAACGACGTGATTGTGGTGGGATCGGTGTCTTCCATTTACGGATTGGGAAGTCCCACCGAATATGCGGCTCACGTCCTGTCGCTTCGTGTGGGAATGGAGAAACCAAGGAACGACATCTTGCGGAAGCTTGTCGAAATGCAGTATGAACGAAACGATATCAATTTTATCCGGGGTACGTTCCGCGTTCGCGGCGACGTGTTGGAAATCTTCCCGGCATCCCGCAGCGAAAAAGCTTTTCGCGTGGAATTGTTCGGGGATGAGATTGAACGGATCACGGAAATTGATGTGGTAACAGGCGAAATTGTGGGTGCCCGACAGCACATTGCCATCTTTCCGGCTTCCCACTTCGTTACCTCCGGCGACAAGATGCAGCGGGCGATCGAAAGCATCCGGGCGGAACTGGAAACAAGATTGGCGGAGCTGCGGGATGCCGGCAAGCTCCTGGAAGCACAGCGGCTGGAGCAGCGCACCAATTATGATCTGGAAATGATGGCGGAGATCGGGTTCTGCTCAGGTATTGAAAACTATTCCCGCCATCTGGAAGGACGACCGGCAGGATCAGCTCCCAATACGTTGCTTGACTATTTTCCCAAGGATTATCTGCTGATCATTGATGAATCCCACGTTGCTGTTCCGCAAGTCGGCGGAATGTATAACGGAGACCGCAACCGCAAGTTGACGCTGATTGAGCACGGCTTCCGCCTGCCTTCAGCGGCGGACAACCGGCCGCTGAAATTTGAAGAGTTTGAGCGGCGAATGAACCAGGTGATCCATGTATCGGCAACACCGGGTGACTATGAACTGGAACATGCTGAACAAGTTGTGGAACAGATCATTCGGCCGACAGGACTTATCGATCCTCGAATCGAGGTGCGTCCGATCAAGGGCCAGATTGACGATCTGGTAGGTGAAATCAACAAGCGGATCAAGCGGGATGAACGGGTCCTTGTCACCACACTGACGAAGAAAATGGCGGAAGACCTGACAGATTACTTCAAGGAACTGGGGATTAAGGTCCGTTATTTGCACTCGGACATCAAAACACTGGAACGTATGATGATACTTCGGGATTTGCGAATGGGTGTTTTCGATGTGTTGATCGGCATCAACCTGCTGCGGGAGGGATTGGACTTGCCGGAAGTTTCTCTGGTAGCCATTCTTGACGCAGACAAGGAAGGCTTCCTGCGGGCGGAGAGATCCCTGATCCAGACGATTGGCCGGGCTGCCCGTAATGCAGACGGTCATGTCATCATGTACGCGGATACGATTACCAAGTCAATGAAAGTAGCGATTGATGAAACCAATCGCCGACGAAGTATTCAGGAAGCTTACAACAAGGAGCATGGAATCACTCCGCAAACGGTTCGCAAGGCTGTTCGTGACGTGATCGAAGCAACCAAGGCGGCCGAAACGAAAACGGAATACAATGTGAAGAAGAATGTTGACAAGATGTCGAAGAAAGAGCGTGAGCAGTTGATCAAGACGCTGGAGAAGGAAATGAAAGAGGCTGCCAAAGCTTTGCAGTTTGAACGTGCAGCTGAGCTTCGCGACATTATACTGGAATTGTCCGCTTCCTAAGAGACGGAAAGCTGAGAATCGGTTGCGACAGATGTCGAACCGGAAATTGCAATTCTCGACTCGAATGGTTGCCGGTTCGACATTTTTCCCGGGAAATGTAGAAATGTGCAGAAAAGGAGAACTTTATGGCACAAGAATATATCGTAATCAAGGGTGCACGTGCCCATAATCTGAAAAACATCGACGTCCAGATCCCAAGGGATAAACTGGTTGTGCTGACAGGACTTAGCGGCTCGGGTAAGTCCTCGCTGGCATTCGACACCATATACGCGGAAGGACAGCGCCGGTATGTGGAATCCCTTTCCGCCTATGCCAGGCAGTTTTTGGGCCAGATGGACAAACCGGATGTCGATTCGATCGACGGGTTGTCCCCGGCCATTTCCATCGACCAGAAGACCACAAGCCGCAATCCCCGTTCTACGGTGGGAACGGTAACTGAAATCTACGATTATTTGCGGCTGTTGTTCGCGCGTATCGGACAGCCGTTTTGTCCGAACTGTGACATTCCCATCTCTTCTCAGACTGTAGAACAGATGGTGGATCGGGTTCTGGAACTGCCTGAAAGGACGAAGATCCAGATCTTTGCGCCGCTTGTCAGGGGACGCAAGGGGGAACACAGCAAACTGCTGGAGGATATCGCCAAGCAAGGCTTTGTTCGTGTCCGTGTAGATGGCGAGATTCGGGATCTGTCAGAAAAGATCGTGCTCGAAAAGAACAAAAAGCATACGATCGAAGCGGTGGTAGACAGAATTGTTGTAAAGGACGACGTCGCCACACGTTTGGCCGATTCATTGGAAACAGCCCTGAACCTTGCAGGGGGATCGGTGGTTGTTGGTGTTGTGGACGGAGAGGAAATGGTCTTCTCCCAGAACCTGGGCTGCCCGGAATGTGGATTCTCAGTGGAAGAACTGAGTCCGCGGATGTTTTCTTTCAACTCCCCTTACGGTGCATGTGGAACCTGTTCCGGGTTGGGCACGAATATGGAAGTGGATCCTGATCTTGTGATCCCTGACCGTTCAAAGACGTTGGAAGAAGGGGCTCTGGTTCCCTGGGCGGGGACGGCGTCCAATTACTACCCTCAATTGTTGGCATCCGCCTGTAAACATTTTGGGATCAAAATGAATGTTCCCGTTGAGGAAATCCCTCAGGAGAGACTGGCGAAACTGCTGTATGGCGCTCCTGGAGAAAAGATTCGCTTCCACTATGAAAATGATTTTGGTCAAACCAAGGTGGCGGAAGTGTTCTTCGAAGGCTTGATTCCGAATTTGGAACGGCGTTATCGTGAGACCGCGTCCGACTACATCCGTGAGTTCATTGAGGAATACATGAGCGCCAAGCCCTGCCCGGCCTGCAACGGAGACCGTTTGAAGCCGGAGGTGCTGGCAGTCAGGATTCATGGCTATAACATTTCCCAGGTTACTCGTCTGTCGGTGAACGAGGCATTGGACTACTTTGAGAATCTGCAGTTGACTGAGAAGGAAGAGGCGATTGCCCGACTGATCCTTAAGGAAATTCGATCCCGCCTCGGCTTCCTGCGCAATGTTGGCTTGGATTATCTGTCTCTCAGCCGTGCGGCTGGCACTCTGTCCGGCGGGGAAGCCCAGCGTATCCGTTTGGCCACTCAGATTGGATCGGCATTGACGGGTGTACTGTATGTACTGGACGAACCGTCGATTGGCTTGCACCAACGGGACAATGCCCGTTTGATTCGTACCCTTGAACACATGCGCGATCTCGGAAACACGCTGATCGTAGTGGAACATGACGAAGATACAATGCTGGCATCCGACTGGATTATCGATATCGGGCCGGGAGCGGGCATCCACGGCGGGCGCATTGTGGCGCAGGGAACACCCGAGGACGTGATGAATGACGAGAATTCGTTGACAGGACAATACCTGTCCGGCAAAAAGATGATTCCTGTGCCTGAGAAAAGGCGAAAGCCAAACGGCAAATGGATTGAAATCCAGGGTGCAACAGAGAATAACCTGAAGAATATTTCCGTCAAGTTTCCTCTGGGTGTTTTCAGTTGTGTGACGGGGGTGTCAGGATCCGGCAAATCCACCCTGGTCAACGAAATCCTGCATAAGGCTTTGGCTCATCATTTGAACGGAGCGAGAACCAAAGCGGGTGCCCATAAAAAGATCACCGGTCTGGAGCATCTGGATAAAGTAATCGATATCGACCAATCACCGATCGGACGGACCCCGCGGTCCAACCCGGCAACCTACACCGGTGTGTTTGATGATATCCGGGATGTGTTTGCCACCACCAACGAAGCAAAGATTCGCGGATACAAAAAAGGCCGGTTTTCCTTCAATGTAAAGGGAGGACGATGTGAAGCCTGCCGTGGCGACGGAATCATCAAGATTGAAATGCACTTCCTGCCGGATGTTTACGTACCGTGTGAGGTCTGCAAAGGTCGGCGCTATAACCGGGAGACCCTGGAAGTGAAATACAAGGGCAAAAGTATCGCGGACGTATTGGACATGACCGTGGAAGATGCCCTTGAGTTCTTCAAGAATGTCCCGCGCATTCAACGTAAATTGCAGACCCTGTTTGATGTCGGCCTGGGGTATATCCGGTTGGGTCAACCGGCCACCACGTTATCCGGAGGGGAAGCCCAACGGGTGAAGCTGGCTTCTGAACTGCACAGGCGCAGCAACGGACGAACCATGTACATCCTGGATGAACCGACCACCGGTCTGCACATCGCAGACATCGAACGGTTGCTGCAGGTTCTTCAGCGGCTTGTGGATGGGGGGGATTCCGTATTGGTGATTGAACACAATCTGGATGTGATCAAGACGGCTGATTATCTGATTGACCTTGGGCCGGAAGGCGGCGACAAGGGAGGTACGATTGTTGCGACTGGCACTCCGGAACAGGTTGCAAAAGTTGCGGCATCCCACACGGGAGCCTTTTTGGGACCGATTCTGGAGAGGGATAAACAGCGTTCCAAGACAAAGAGAGACAAACAAAAATCCAAAGCCAAGACGGCCGTATCCTAAACGATGATGATGAAGCCACTATGACAGTCATAGTGGCTTCATCTGTTAGAAGTTATGGAAGCGAAGACGGGAACGGTAAATGGCTAAGCCATTGTGCTTGAAGGGATATCGTGTCTACCTGTCGTCTAATTTAAAGAGTGAAACTTATTGTGTGATCAATCGTATATCAAAACGAAGACATGGACGAGGGGTGTTTGTAAATGAAAAAGCTCGTGCGTTCCCGGAGACAACGGATGATTGCAGGAGTTTGTGGTGGGATTGCGGAATATTTTGATGTGGACCCAACTGTTGTAAGAGTGGCTTACGTGCTTCTTTCCATCCTGACAGCCGCTTTTCCCGGAATTCTGGTGTATTTGCTCCTGATTCTGATCATTCCGAACGAGAACTGATGGGAATGGCCCACTTCAGACAGGTGATGCAGGAGGTGAAAAAGTGGGAATCGTGATCCGAATTCTGCTCAATGCCCTTGCCCTTGTCATAGTGGCATGGATGTTTGACGGGATTTCTTTTGCCTCCGGCACCGAAGGTGTTCTGTCAGCTATCTGGGCCGGATTGATCCTTGGGGTTGTCAATCTGATTGTCAAACCGATAGTTCGGCTTTTGGCACTGCCTGTTACTGTTTTGACATTAGGGATCTTCGGGCTGATTATCAACGCCCTGATGCTTAAACTGGTGGATTGGTTTACACCCGGTTTTACTGTGGACGGGTTTTTTGCCGCATTCTTCGGAGCCATTGTACTGTCGATAGTATCGGCAATTCTGAACCTTTTTACCGAGTAAAACCCCGAGCAATCAAAGACAAGGCGGTCAGTATTCATTGCGGCCGCCTTTTCTTTTTGTCCCGATTTGCGATATAGTAAGTGAAACTGAGGAGGAATGGAGCGAATCAACTATCATGGCCCGAGAAACAACAGATATTCACACCCGATATAAGCTTGTGGCAATCGATCTGGACGATACTTTGCTTCGGCAGGATTTATCGATTTCGGAACGCAACCGGGAGGCAATCCGGCTTACAATTAAACGAGGGGTTACGGTTACAATTGCAACAGGCCGTATGTATGCTTCTGCAAGCCGTTTTGCCAGGCAACTTGAACTGGATGTTCCATTAATCACCTATCAGGGTGCGCTGATCAAGACATCGCTTACGGGTGAGGTCTTGTACGAAAAACTATTGGAACCCGATGTCGCACTGGCAGCCATTGATCTGGCGAAAACAAGTGGCCTTCATGTACAGGCGTATGCGGATGACGCACTTTATACACAGAAAGAAAACAAGAATGTTCGCGACTACGCTGAATTGGTCGGAGTTTCATACAGAGTGGCGGATTTGCACGAGATTGCCAAACGTGGCACACCCAAAGTTCTCTATTCGGGTGATCCTGATTTTCTTGACCGGTTTGCCAAAGAAGTCCAACGGATTTTGGGTGACCGGGCCAATGTGTTTAAGTCAAAGCCGTATTTTCTGGAAGTAACTCACCCGCAGGCAACCAAAGGACAAGCTTTGGATTTTCTTGTCCAGCGGCTGGGAATTAATCGGGAGCAGGTGATTGCCATGGGGGACAGTTACAATGACCTTGATATGATTGAGTATGCGGGGCTTGGAATCGTCATGGAAAATGCGCCGGAACCCATCCGGCGGTCGGCTGATTACATAACGGGCCACCATGAGCAGGATGGCGTGGCGGAAGCGCTGGACCGCTTTATTCTGCAAGTTTGACGGGGCTGAGGGGGGGACCTGTATGGACTGGTTCCGTGAACTGAAGGAAGTGTTGGGAAACCGAATCCGCCTGGAGTCGGAAATGGAGGGAATGACCTCCAACGTTGCCAGTTCAACGGAAGGGGAAGTGCGGCTTCCGGCAGGATACGGGCGATCCGTTGTCCTGGACATAGAAGGACTGTCACCGGAGTTGGTACAGTTGGTTCGATTGTTGGTGGAAAAGAATACGGAGTCCTGCAAGGGACAAACCGGTCAATGGTTTCAACAACTGATCGATAACCGGCTGCAGGCGGAGCAGTTGGAGCGGGAATCCCGTCGTCAGCAATGGAACATCCGGCTGCCTGCAGTGGCTGCTTGTATGGAACTGCAGGGAAATGAATCCGAGGATCCGCTGATTCTGCTGGAAGAGATCCTGTCCGACCGGGACGGTGTTGTGTTTGCCAAATCAGCGGTCAACAGGATCTGGTTCTACCTGCCTCTTCTCGAGGGGGAGACCACCAATGAACTAAAGGCGCTTTGTGAAAAAGTGACGGATACCCTCATGGCGGAACTTTACTTGACAGGCCGTTTGGGTGTCAGCACCCCGATTTCAAATTTTCAGGAGCTGTCTGCAGCCGTTAAGCAGGCAGAGGTGGCTCTCAAGGCGGGCAAGGCGTTTCGTGCCGGACAGTCGCTGCATTTTTACGGGAATTTGGGGGTGGCCCATTTGCTGTACGGGGTTGCTCCTGACGCCAAAGCGGCATATCTGGGAGAGGTACTGCCGGAATGTGAAAGAAACAGCCTTTCCCAAGATCTTAGGGAAACCATCCATACATTTGCGCAACGCGGCCAAAATATGGCGGAAACGGCACGGGCCCTGTTCATTCACAGGAACACGCTTCTTTACCGCATTGATAAAATTTACGAGATAACCGGTAAAGATATCCGGCGGTTTGAAGATCTGGCGGTGTTGTGGCTGGCACTGGCGCTGCTGAATGAGCAGAATGCACAATGAGGATCGTCCACTTTCGTGCAAAGCGTCCAATAGTATGGGCGCTGTTTTCATCTTATAGTAGATAGTGAAACAAGACCGAGGGGGAAACTCAAAATGGCACGTGTTCAGCTTAAACATGTCTACAAGCGCTATGCGGGCGACGTGGTAGCGGTGAAAGATTTTCATCTCGACATTCAGGATCAGGAATTTATTGTTTTGGTGGGGCCGTCCGGTTGCGGAAAGTCCACCACTCTCCGGATGATAGCCGGACTCGAGGAAATTTCCGAAGGGGAACTGTGGATCGGCGACCGCCTGGTCAATGATGTACATCCTAAGGATCGCGACATTGCGATGGTGTTCCAAAACTATGCATTGTATCCGCACATGAACGTGTATGACAACATTTCGTTCGGTTTGAAATTGCGTAAGTTCTCCAAACAGGAAATTGACCGGCGGGTGCGTGAGGCGGCAAAGATTCTCGATATTGAGCACCTGCTTGACAGAAAGCCAAAGGCTCTTTCCGGCGGTCAGCGTCAACGGGTGGCTCTGGGACGGGCAATTGTCCGGGAACCGCAAGTGTTCCTGATGGATGAACCGCTTTCCAACCTGGACGCCAAACTCCGCGTTCAGATGAGAACGGAAATTTCAAAGCTGCACAAACGGCTTAAGACCACCTTTATCTACGTGACCCACGATCAAACGGAAGCGATGACGATGGGGGACCGGATTGTCGTAATGAAAGACGGCGTTGTCCAACAAGTCGGAACTCCTGTTGAACTGTACAACCACCCGACCAACATGTTTGTTGCTTCCTTTATCGGTTCGCCCGCCATGAACTTCCTGAACGGAAAGCTGGTGGAAGAGGGAGGTTCCATTTATTTTCGTGCCCAAGGCGTTACCCTGCTGATTCCGGAAGGACGTTACAGTGTGCTGCGGGACAAGGGGATTGTCGGGAAAGAAGTAGTATTCGGAATCCGCCCGGAGAACATTCACGATGAACCGATGTATCTGGAGACTTATTCCAATGCAACAATCCAGGCCGAGGTTGAGGTTGTGGAGATGCTTGGCGCGGAAGAATATCTCTACCTTGACGTTCAAGGCCAACAGGTGACAGCACGGGTTGATGCGCGTGCGGACATTAAGGCGGGCACCACAATCAGTCTGGCGTTTGACATGAACAAATCTCATATTTTTGACAAAGAATCACAACAGGCAGTTTACTAAACAACTACACTTTCCGTGGTCAGGTGCATTTTGGTATCCTGAGCACGGAATCATTTTTTTGGGGGTGAGCCGATTGCGAAAATCAATTCAGACCCATAAATTGATAGAGGAATTTGACCTTGTTCTGTTGAATCCGGGTGCGGACATCACCCGTGAAATCCAGGTAAGCGATATCAATCGGCCGGGTTTGGCGTTGGCCGGTTTCTTTACCTATCATCCGGCTGAACGGGTGCAGTTGTTGGGACGGACAGAACTGGCTTTCTTTAACTCGATGCAGGAGTTTGATCAAAGGGCAAGGGCGGACGCTTTGTGCCGCTTTGAACAAACGCCCTGTATTGTGGTGTCGCGTGATCAGGATTTGCCGGAAGTGTTGTTGGAAGCAGCCAGCCATTACGGACTCCCCGTCCTGCGGGCCAAGCTCAATACCACCAAACTGGCGGGAAGCCTGCAAAGGTTTCTGGATTTGAAACTGGCTCCCGAGACACAGGTGCACGGGGTGTTGGTGGATGTGTACGGGATTGGCATTCTGATTATGGGGTCCTCCGGTATCGGAAAGAGCGAAACGGCTCTTGAACTGATAAAAAGAGGACACCGTCTTGTGGCGGATGATGCGGTGGAAATTCACCAGATGGAAGATGAAGTGCTCTATGGAGAATCCCCCGACCTCTTGAAAAATCTTCTGGAGATCAGGGGCCTTGGAATTCTCAACGTAATGACACTGTTTGGGGCAGGAGCCATCCGGACGCGCAAACAGCTTGAATTCGTCATTCGCCTGGAAATGTGGAAGGAAGGCATGTTAATTGACCGATTAGGGCTTGACGAAAACAAAATCCGGATCCTGGATACCGAGTTGCCTTGCATTACACTGCCTGTCATGCCAGGACGCAACCTGGCGGTTCTGATTGAAGTGGCCGCCATGAACCAGCGTCTCAAGCGTATGGGATACCATGCGGCAAGAGACCTGTCGGAGAAACTGTTGCTGGCCATCGAAGAACAGGAGAATAATTGATTCTGTCCAACATAGTGTAGAAATAGGCATCGCCAACGCAATGTTGGCGTTTTCTTTGGACTCGACAAATTTGTAACCAAAATGAAACATATATTCTGAAGGATTGAGTCGATATTTATCGAATATGAGGAGTTGGTCATGCATATATAGTTTACTAGCCAGGAGGAGGTCGAGGCATGGCAGATTTACAGTCAGGATGGCATACACATCTTCGAACGATCGCCGTTGCCAATAAAGAGTACACATTAGACCAACTGTCCCAGATCAATTCCAGAAACATCATTCAGGATATAAAGAATCAACTCGGAAAAACATTCACCGTAAGAAAAACGGCTGCGGCCGCAGTGCTCGTGACTCTTACCGCGCTCGGTGCAATGGCGATATCGGAAACGGTCGGAAATACCGGGACGTATTACAAAGTTTTCGTTGATGGCCAGTATGTGGGCGATGTAAAAGATCCGAACTTTGTTTACGAGAAAATCTCTTCATTGGGAGAGAAATTGAATGCGACCGTTTCCTTGGTTCCGATTCACCGCAATAGAGACCATCGCTCGAATGAAGCGGAAGTGTCATTGGCAATCAATGATGCCATGAATCCCCAAGCAAGTGCGGTCATGATAAGTGTCGACGGAAAGGATGTGGCCGCAGTCAGCGATGAAGCGGCAGCCCGGGCAGTGATAGAACAGCTCAAAGCGAAATTCGCCTCTGGTGACAGTGCCGTCAAAGAAGTGAAAATCATGCAGGTTATTGATTTTCAGACGACCCGTGTCAATAGAGACGAGGTTCGCTCGGTAGATTCCGTAGTCGACATGCTTTTGCAAACAAAGGAGAAACCAAAGAAGTATCTGGTTTCCCGCGGCGAATCTCTCTGGACCATTGCGGCGAGAAACCAGACTTCCGTTGACAAGCTTTTGGCAGCCAATCCTCAAATCAAGAACGAGAACGCATTGCAGGAGGGTCAGGAGATTGCCATCAACAAGGTGGAACCCCTGGTAACCGTGGAAACCGTGGAGGAAGTTACACGAACCGTGCCGATTGAGTTTGAGACGGAGACCCGGTTTGATGACTCGCTGAACAAGGGAGTAGAGGTTGTCGTTACTGAAGGACAGGCGGGAGAGAAAGTCCAAAAGGTTCAGATCCGCAAGAAGAACGGGAAAGTTTATGCGGAAGTCGTGTTAAATGAACAGATTATCAAGGAGAAGGTCAACAAAGTTGTCCGAATGGGAACCAAAGGTGCGACGGTGGCGTCCGGTGACTGGGTTTGGCCGGTGGCATCGCGAACCATTTCGTCTCCTTATGGGGAGTGGAGGGGACGCAGCCAACACCTGGCAGTGGATATCAGTGCCCCGACCGGAACAGCGGTCTTCGCTTCCAACAATGGCCGGGTCACTTATGCCGGATGGGATGGTGCATACGGTAACACCGTCAGAGTCAGTCACGGAAACGGTGTGGTATCAGTTTACGCCCACCTGTCTTCCATCAGTGTTTCCGTCGGCCAGCAGGTAGACAAAGGTCAGGTCATTGGCGGTGTTGGCTCAACAGGCAATTCAACCGGCCCCCATCTCCATTATGAAGTACGGGTGAACGGCGTTCCGGTAAACCCTTCACCCTATATGTAAATGCAGAAGAGGTCTCATCTGAGACGGGTTGATATAAACGGGTTAGGAACTCAAGATCCTAACCCGTTTCCTGTTTTAGAACAAAGACTTGGTTGAATGGTTACTATTCTTCTATAATAAATACAATGCGGCAATGGGGAGAGGACAAAATGGAGCGAGGCGTTTGGAGCAGAGGGCTGCAAGCGGGTCTGAAGACAACGTGGGTGCTTAGCAAAGTGATTGTGCCTGTCACAATTCTGGTTACCCTATTGAAACATACACCGGTGATCGGATGGATCGTTTCCTTGTTCGAACCGGTGATGAACTGGCTGGGCCTGCCGGGGGAGGCGGCTGTGGTTCTGGGCTTGGGGTTTGTACTGAATTTGTATGCGGCTATAGGTGCAATGTTTGTGCTGCCGTTAAGCTCTTATGCGATCTTGGTGCTGGCTGTTATGCTCAGCTTTGCCCATAACCTTTTGGTGGAGACGGCTGTTTCCAAGCGAACAGGGTTGTCGGCTGGAGTGGTTGCTTTCATTCGCATTGGAACCGCCTTCCTGGCTGCGGCTCTGTTTCGACTGTTTGCTCCGGCTGATGCGCTTGGCGAAACAATCGCAGGAGCTCAGATGAAGATGGATCCCTACTTCTGGGATATGGATATCTCTGTCTTTGTGCGGGAGATTTTTGACAAGGCATGGACAGCCGTTTGGCAGTTAGCCTTGATTGTGATTCCACTCATGCTTGTGATTCAAATTCTGAAGGAAATCAAGTTTCTGGACCGTTTGGCAGGTTGGATGAGACCGGTTACCCGATTGTTGGGACTGCCGGAGAAAGCGGCGATTCCGCTATTGGCAGGGTTTTTCTTCGGTTTGGCTTATGGAGCGGGTGTGATCCTGCAAGCGACCCGGGAAGAGAAGTTTACCCGGCGAGAATTGTACCTGCTGTTTATCTTTCTGATATTGTGCCACGCAGCGGTAGAAGACACCCTGTTATTTGTGCCGCTGGGAGTAAGTGCGTGGCTGCTCTTGGGAATCAGGTTTGTGGCGGCCGTGGTGATCACTGCAGTATTGTCCAGAATCTGGCGGGAGCAATCGGTGCGGCAGGTGGCGGTTGGCAGCGGCAAATAACAAACCAATGGAGGCAGCAATGAAATACCCCTACATTTTGTTTGATCTTGACGGTACTTTGATTGATACCAATGAATTGATACTGCAGTCGTTTGAACATACTTTGGAGCTGTTTTTTCCGGGTCGGTTCACAAGACAAGACGTGCTGCCTTATATGGGGGAGCCGCTTGTCACCCAGTTTAGCCGGTGGGCATCTGCCGAACAGGTGCCTTTGTTGGTCGATACCTATCGGAAATTCAACGTGGAAAACCATGATCGGCTGGTGACGATTTTCCCAAATGTGTTGGAATCGATAACCGAATTGAAACAACAAGGCTGCAAAATGGCGGTTGTAACCAGCAAGATGCGGTTGACTGCCATGATGGGGCTGCGTTTGTTTGGTTTGGACCGGTTTATGGACACCGTCATCACAATTGAAGATACGGACAAGCACAAACCGGATCCTGCACCGCTTCTTCTGGCGATGGATCAATTGGAAGCAGACCCTGGCAGGACGCTGATGGTTGGTGACTCACCCTTTGACATTCTGGGGGGACAAGCGGCCGGCACGTCCACTTGTGGAGTTGCCTGGAGTTTAAGGGGACCTGAGGGGCTTGCGCCTTATAATCCCAAATACCTGATTGATGATATGCGAGAACTTCTGTCGATATTGAGGAGGTAATATGAGGAAAACGGAACGGTATCCGGTTCAGGGGGCGAACGCTCTGTGGCAATTGTACAAAACGGTGTCATTCTGGAAAGTGGTGCGCAATTTTATCGTGATTCAGGTTGCGCGGTATACCCCTTTTCTAAGTGTGAAAAATTGGATGTACAGAACGTTTATCGGGACACGGGTAGGAAGCAGGACCGCCTTTGGCCTGATGGTCATGCTGGACATTATGTTCCCGGAGCGGATCCGAATCGGGCGTAACTGTATTATTGGCTATAACACCACAATCCTTGCACATGAATACCTGATTGACGAGTACAGGCTGGGCGATGTAATTATCGGGGATGAAGTGATGATCGGGGCCAATTCTACTGTGCTTCCGGGGGTCACCATTGGCGACCGGGCGGTTATCGGGGCCGGGTCCCTTGTCAACCGGGACATTCCGGCAGGGGCGTTTGCTGCCGGCAATCCAATCCGGATTATCCGGGAGGGGACCGAAGAATAGTCTTTCTGCCCCGACATCTTTGTTCATTAATTTGTCACAAATTGAATAGAGTGTACTACAATCCGATAACTGGAGGGATTCCAAGTGAAGAGCCTCGCAGTTGTGTTTTGGGCGGGTGTCCTCGGAGTTGTAGTCATGTTGGTTTATTGGGCCGTGTTCGGTGTGGACTGGCGGCAGATCCTTGATGTGCAAAGTCCCTGGTTTATTTTGCTGCTTCTCTGTGGAATGATATTTGGAGTCTTGGTACCCTTCGCGTTGATGGAAGATTCATTAAAAGGAATAAGAAAGGACCGTTAAGGGAAACGGTTACAAAGCAAGCGGCTTTGCCTGAATTTGGGGCGGGGCCGCTTTTTTCAACGACTGACTTTAGGGACAAGCCATTTTTTTGCTAAGAAGATCGAACTTTTTTATTCAGCGTCTTCTCGTTGACAGATGCCACTTCAAGTGCTAATATTTGAAATCATACTTTAGTATATTAGCAAACTAAAGCGCCGGTGGTGGGGATTGGATGCAAAAGCCATTATTGTTTGAGAAGCCGCAAGGGGTCAGGGATTTTCTCCCGGATACGGCAGCCAACAAGCGGCAGTTGGAACGCGAGATTTCGCACAGCTTTGCCCGTTGGGGATACCGCGAGATTATTACGCCAATGTTTGAATACATGGATACTTTTCAAACCGGGATCCGGGGAGCGGAGGACCGGGTTTTTAAGTTTGTGGACAGATCCGGACGGATGATGGCATTGCGGGTGGACATGACCGCGCCAATTGCCCGGGTGGTTGCTTCCTTGATGAAAAATTGGTCTCTGCCCATCCGTCTGTCTTATACGGCCAACATCTTCCGCCAGCAGGATTTGGTGGCGGGCCGGGATACGGAATTCACGCAAGCGGGTGTGGAACTGATCGGAGATGCGACACCTGATGCAGATGCTGAAATGTTGGCACTTGCGGTCTCCACTCTGAAGGAGATTGGGTTGGAAGGGTTCCGTCTTGCATTGGGCCAGGTAGGATTCCTGCAAGGTATGCTGGAAGAGCACGTTGCGGAAGAAAGTACCCGGGAACGCCTGCAAAACGCCCTGGCTGACAAAGACTATGTGGCATTTGAACGGATTGTGGAAACGGAGACGGAGGAACCCGGTTCCTCCGTTCTGCTTCAGATTCCCCGACTGCGGGGTGGCGTGGAGGTTCTCGCAAGAGCGAGGGAAATGACCGGGAATCGGAAGGCGAAGGACGCCCTGCAGAATCTGGAAGACATTTGGCGCATCCTCCAAATCCACGGTGTCACCGATTATGTGCAGATTGACCTCAGTCTATGGCTGGGACTCAATTACTACACGGGAGCGATTTTTGAAGGATATGCTCCGATGATGGGATTCCCAATCTGTGGAGGCGGACGTTATGATGACCTGGTTGAAAAATTTGGCCGGGAGACACCTGCAACCGGATTCATCATCGGAATTGAACGGGTCATGGAGATACTGGAGAAAAAAGGGACCTTTGCCCCACAGCAGCGCTATCTTCTTTGCTATACTCAGGAGGACAGGGAAACAGCCTTGAAATTTGCCGAATATCTGAGAAACCGGGGGATTATGGTGTCGGCCAAGTTGATTTCGGAAGAAGAAAAGCTGCCTGCAGTGGAAGGGTCTGATTCAATCCTGGTGAGGCAGGATTCCCTTGAAACGGATGACAGCCGTCTGCAGGACTTGTATCTGGCGTTTCAAAACGAAGGAGAGGAATCACAGTGACAGACAAACAATTGACGGTGGCCCTTTCCAAAGGGCGCATCATGACGGATACGCTGCGGTTGCTGCATGAAGCTGGCATTCCTGTACCGGAAGACATTGAAGAGTCACGCAAGTTAATACTCGAATCTCCGGATGGCTCGATCCGCTACATCTTGGCCAAGCCGGTGGATGTTCCCACATATGTGGAATATGGTGTCGCAGACATCGGAATTGTTGGCAAGGACGTTCTGCTGGAAGCGGAGCGGGATCTGTATGAATTGTTGGATCTGGGGATCGGCAGATGCCGGATGTGCGTCTGCGGTTTACCGGACAGCAAGGGCGGCATGGTAAGCCGGGTGGCCAGCAAGTATGCCCGGATTGCAGCGAACCATTTTCGCAATCAGGGGCAACAGGTGGAAGTAATCTACCTGAACGGTTCGGTGGAATTGGCTCCTTTAATCGGGCTGGCCGACAGAATCGTGGATTTGGTGGAAACAGGCCGGACACTGGCAGAGAACGGACTGGTCATCCATGAGGAAATCCTTCAGATCTCCACCCGGGTCGTGGCGAACCGGATGAGTTTCCGGTTGAAAAGCGAACAGATCGACAGCCTGGTTGCAAGGCTGCGCGGGGTTACAGAGCAAACGGAACGGACAGTTACTGGCGGGGGGTTGCAGCAATGATTCGGATCGTTGAAGCGAAAGACTTTTCCCTCAAACGGGAAGAAGCGGAACCTTACGAGAAAGAACGGGAGATTGTACTGGATATTATTCAGCACATCCGGCAGCATGGAGACGAGGCGCTGCGGGCATTCACACGACAGTTTGACGGAGTGGATCTGCAAAACTTCCGGGTCCCGGAAGATGCTTTTGCAAATGCCTATAATCGGGTTTCACCGGAATTTGTTGCTGCCCTGCGGGATGCTATTGCAAACATTCGCAGATATCACGAGGCACAGAGGCGGCAGTCCTATATGATGATTGACGAGGAAGGCACCACCCTGGGACAACTGGTTCGTCCTCTGCACCGGGTGGGTGTGTATGTGCCGGGCGGCACAGCCGCTTATCCGTCTACGGTGCTCATGAACGTAATTCCCGCTCTCGTTGCAGGCGTGCCTGAAATCGCGGCCGTTACTCCTCCGGACAAGGAAGGAAACGTAAATCCCGGTGTGCTTGTAGCGCTCAAAGAATTGGGAGTGACAGAGGTTTATCGCGTGGGCGGCGCCCAAGCAATTGCAGCCCTTGCCTACGGAACGGAAACCATCCGACCTGTGGACAAAATCGTTGGGCCGGGCAATATTTATGTAGCGTTGGCTAAGCAAGCGGTGTTCGGCAAAGTCAGTATAGAAAGTATTGCCGGACCTTCTGACATCCTGGTTGTGGCCGATCACACTGCCGATCCGGAGTATGTGGCAGCGGATCTGCTGTCACAGGCGGAACACGGTGAGACATCACCTGCGATTCTGGTGACGCCCTCCCGTGAATTGGCGGAACAAGCCGCCCGGGCTTTGGAACGTCAATTGACCCTATTGCCGCGGAGGGAGATGACCGAAAAAGCCATTCGCAACATGGGAGCGGTTGTCGTGACTTCCGATCTGGAAGAAGCAGTGGAAATCGCTAACCGTGTGGCTCCGGAGCACCTGGAGCTACTGGTGGAGAATCCGGACGATTGGATTGGCCGGATTGTGAATGCGGGTGCCATTTTTGTAGGTTCTTACTCCACAGAACCGGTTGGGGATTATTACTGCGGCACGAACCATGTGCTGCCGACGGAAGGAACGGCACGATTTTCGTCTCCTCTCAACGTGGACGATTTCCTGAAGAAGACGTCTTTCATCCGATACAGCAAGCAGGCCCTGCTGACCCACGGGCACAAAATTATTACACTTGCGGAAGCGGAAGGGTTGGGTGCCCACGCAAACGCTATTCGCATCCGGCTTGACAAGGAAGGGAAGTGAAAGTAATGAGCAACGGCAGAATGGGTGAGATCCAACGAACCACGAAAGAAACCCAGATTTCCCTGAGCCTGAATTTGGACGGGGAGGGAAGAGGCGACCTCCAACTGCCGGTCCCATTTTTGAAACATATGCTGGATCTGTTCGCCAAGCATTCGGGCTTTGATTTAACTGTCCTCGCAAAAGGGGATACGGAAATTGATGATCACCATACGGCGGAGGATATCGGAATCTGTCTGGGACAGGCGTTCAAACAGGCAATTGGCGACAAGAAGGGGATTCGCAGATACGGCAACCGGTTTACTCCCATGGATGAGGCTTTGGCTCAGGTGACAGTCGATATTTCCGGTCGCTCCTTTCTCGTTTTTAATGCCCAATTTCCCACGGAAAAAGTGGGGAACTTTGATACCGAACTGGTCAGGGAGTTCTTCCAGGCGTTTGCTTCCAACTCGGGGGTGACACTGCACGTCAATCTGCATTACGGAACGAACACACACCATATGATTGAGGGAATCTTCAAGGCGTTTGCCGGGGCGCTGTCGGAAGCGGCCCGTCTTGACGGGAACATCAAGGGTGTTCTGTCAACAAAAGGGACTTTGTAGAAACCAACAGAGAGAAGGGTTTTTCCATGATCGCAATCATTGACTATGGAATGGGAAATCTCCGGTCGGTTCAGAAAGCGTTCGAAAAGGTAGGCCATTCGGCAGTTATCACGAATAACCCGCAGGAAGTACTGGCGGCTGACGGTGTACTGCTCCCCGGGGTCGGTGCTTTTGGTGACGCGATGGACCATCTCCGGCAGTTAGGGTTGGTCGACCCGATCAAGCGGGTCGCTGCACAAGATGTGCCGCTTCTGGGAATCTGTCTCGGCATGCAGCTTTTGTTTACCACATCAGAGGAACACGGCTTTCATCAGGGCCTGGACCTTATCCCCGGACATGTGAAGAGGTTCCGGGGAGATTTCAAGATTCCGCAGGTGGGCTGGAACAGCCTGGACATCCAGCAGCGGCACCCGTTGCTGGAAGGTGTCCGTGACAATGATTATGTCTATTACGTGCACAGCTACTACGTGGAGCCGGTTGATCGCGGTATAATTCTTGCGTCCAGCAATTACCACGGAGAGGTGCCCGGAGTTGTAGGCAGCAAGAATGTGTTTGGCATTCAGTTCCATCCGGAAAAAAGCTCTTCCGTGGGGCTGCGCATGCTGGATAACTTCGGCCGGATGTGCAGGAAAGGAGTTTATGCATGAGTCAAAACACTGAATTTGTCCTTTATCCGGCCATTGATATCCTGGGTGGCAAGGCGGTTCGTCTCCTGCGAGGCGATTATGGGGAGAAGACCGTCTATCATGAGAATCCGGCAGAAGTGGCACGCCAATGGGTGGAGCAGGGAGCTGAATTCATCCATGTTGTCGATTTGGATGGTGCCAAGGAAGGCTCCCAGCAGAATCGTCCCGTAATCGAAGAGATCGTGAAACGTGTTCCTGTGCCCGTTCAGGTTGGGGGTGGGATCCGAACCGGCGAAACGTTGGAAGCTCTGTTCTCTCTTGGGGTTGCACGTTGCATTCTGGGAACGGCTGCGGTTCGTGAACCCTTCTTTGTCAAGCAGGCAGTAACTGAATACGGTGAGAAGGTTGTCATCGGGATTGATGCAAAAAATGGTTGGGTGGCGGTGAACGGCTGGTTGGAGACGTCCGACATTTCGGCGATTGAGTTGGGACGGGAGCTGAAACAATGGGGAGCCACCCGCGTGATCTTCACCGACATTGCAAGGGACGGGACGTTGGAAGGTCCCAACCTGGCAGCCAATATCGAACTGGCTGAGGAAACAGGGCTTAAGGTGATTGCATCCGGCGGTGTCAAAGAAACCAGTGATTTGCTGAAACTTGCCAAGTACCGCAATGCGGGAGTGGCAGGCGCTATTATCGGCAAGGCGCTTTATACCGGAAACATTGACCTGACAGATGCCATCAACCGGGTGCGCAAAGAACTGGCTGTCGACGGAGGGGGCGCCTGATGCTGACAAAGAGAATCATCCCCTGTTTTGACGTAAAAAACGGGCGCGTGGTAAAGAATGTGTCCTTCCTGACCAACGAACGGGATGCAGGCGACCCGGTAGAACTGGCTGCTTACTATGAGGAAGCGGGGGCCGATGAACTGGTCCTGCTGGACATTACCGCATCGGTGGAAGGGCGATCAACCATGATGGACATCGTCCGGCGCACTACGGAACAGGTATTCATACCGTTTACGGTGGGTGGAGGCATTTCCTCCGTGGAGGATATTCGCGAGATCCTGAAAGCCGGAGCGGACAAAGTGTCAATTAATACAGCTGCCGTGAAAAACCCGCAATTGATTGCCGAAGGGGCCAAACGATTCGGGCAGCAGTGTATTGTGGTGGCCATTGACGGCAAATTTGACCCGGAGAAAGAAGATTGGGAAGTCCTGATTCATGGGGGACGGACCTCTGCCGGCATCAATGTCATCGAATGGGCCAAACAGGCGGAGTCGCTTGGGGCTGGTGAAATCCTGCTCACCTCCTTTGACCAGGACGGGCAGAAGGACGGCTACGACTTGGCGTTGACCCGCCGGGTGTCGGAGGCAGTCTCCATCCCGGTGATTGCTTCGGGGGGGGCCGGCAGAAAGGAACATTTTTACGATGTGTTTACGGAAGGAAAAGCCGACGCGGCGTTGGCGGCTTCCATCTTCCACTTCAAGGAAACTTCTGTCGGTGAAGTGAAGAGCTATCTCAAGGACAAAGGGGTGCCGATCCGATAATGGAGACTCGGATGGATCATACGTGGATCGACAGTCTGAAGTTTGATGAGCGGGGATTGATTCCGGCCGTCATACAGGATGTTCAAAGCAATAAGGTACTAATGGTAGCCTATATGAACCGGGAATCACTGGTACGAACGGTGGAGACGGGACAAACCTGGTTCTGGAGCCGTTCCCGAAACGAACTGTGGAACAAGGGAGCCACATCGGGACACGTGCAGCAAGTGCAAAGCATCGCCCATGACTGTGACCGCGACACCTTGTTGATTCAGGTGAAGCAAACGGGGTTTGCCTGTCATACGGGAGCGTATTCCTGTTTTTACGAGACAGTTGTTGGAGGGCAACGGAACCTCGGGGACACGGGCGGCGTTTCCGCTATGCAGCCGGACGATTTTTCGATACTGGCAGAGCTGGTTGCAACCATTGACCAACGCTATAAAGAGCGTCCGGAAGGTGCCTATACCACCTATCTGTTTGAAAAAGGGCTGGACAAGATCCTGAAGAAAGTCGGGGAAGAAGCCACTGAAGTGGTTGTAGCCGCAAAGAATGGGGACGCGGCGGAACTGACTTCCGAAACTGGGGACCTGATTTACCATTTACTGGTACTTCTGAAACAACAGGGAGTTTCGATGGAAGCGGTGCTGGCGGAGCTGGAGAAACGACACGGGGTCAAAGATATTCCGAATAAAACAAAATAATAATTGCGGTAAAGCATGTGTGGCGGACGTATTCCCCAACATGCTTTTCTTTTAAAGGATTTTGTAGATATTTGTTGAAATATCTTGGTAAAGAAAATAGCGGAGGTTCCTGCATGGAGGCAATACAAAGTCTGCTGAATCTCACAATCTTTAAGCTTACCAAGTCATATTGGTGGTCTCCGTGGCTGGTCGGAATCTATTTTCTATATTTGTTTGGTTGGGCTTCCTATACCGATTCCCTGACTTTAGCCGAAACGATGTTTGTTCTCTATGGAATCGGGATCATGTATATTGTGTCCTTATATGGCGGGAAAATCGGATTGTTGTGGAGTGCAGCGGCATTCCTGATGTTTACCTATCCCATTCTCGATCACCGCATCGATGAATTCACCTATGGGGGTCTGGAAGATTTTATTCTGGAAGGAATTGTAATGCCCGTCGGTTTTTTCCTGCTGTCGATTTACATTGGGCGAATCATTGCCAATACTCGAAACGTTAACGATGAAACCCAAAGGCTTTACAAACAAATTCTCGATTTGCATCACCAGTCTGAACAGACCTTGGCAGGTTTCATTCTGGCGATGTCCCGGGCGATTGAGTTGAAGGATGTTCATACGAAAGGCCATTCGGAACGGGTTGCCTGTTACTCCATGCTATTGGCCGAAAAAATAGGCCTTACCCGAACTCAGCAGAAGAATCTGTTTTACGGGGCGGTCCTGCATGATATCGGCAAAATCGGGATCGCCGACTCCGTCCTTACCAAGCCGGGACGACTCGATCCGGATGAGTGGGTGGAAATGCAGCTCCATCCGGCTATCGGCAAAGTGGTTTTGGAGGCCGTACCAGGTCTTGAGTATGTGATGGATCCGATCTCCCTGCATCACGAAAATTTGGATGGAACCGGTTATCCATACGGGGTTAAGGAAGACGGCATTCCTTTGTCCGCACGAATTGTGGCAATCGCCGATTCCTTTGACGCCATGACTTCCGACAGACCGTACCGTCCAGGAATGCCGGCAGCGAAGGCGGTTGAGGAACTGTTCAGATTTTGTGACATTCGTTTTGACCGCAGATTGGTCAATCTGTTTGTGGAGGCTATGCAGGAACGGAATTTCCAGTTGATGAACAGTGAAGATTTCACCAAGTATTTTTTGGAGTTTTCAAGATAATTCCCACAGTTTAGGCCAAACCTCGCCACTGGGTTTGGCCTTTTTGTCATATCGGTCAACGGAACCTAATAGAATGGGTGCCAAAGGGATAAGGAGGGTGAACGGGGATGTACCAGGTCGCAATATTTGCCAATTCCCTTGATCACAGGCTGGAAGAACAGGTCAATCAGTTCCTTGCGAAGCTTGAAGAAGCAAATGTTGTCGAAGTCAAACTCAGTTGTTCGGGAGATTCGGAAAACCCGAATTATACCGTCCTGGTAATGTATAAGGAGTAGTCCCCAAGGATGTGTTGCCCCGTGATATGTGTTATACTTGGGACTAGGGTAAACATAATGTACCCTTCACATATCGCGGGGAGGTGACCCGTCATGGACCAACAGCAGCAAAAAAAGCGGCGACGCCCTGATGGCAACGTGATTCCGTTCCGTTTGGACGCTGCGTTTTTCTTTGAACGTGCTGTAAGATATTTGGACCGTCACAACCTGCAAGGCGCACTCAAATATTTCCGCAAAGCGATGGAGTACGAGCCGGAGAATCCTGTGAACCACTGCAATCTGGCGGGTGTATTGTCTGAACTGGGCTCGTTTGAGGAATCCAATGCGATTTTGGAGAATGTTCTTCAATCCATTGATCCGAAAATGTACGAGTGTTATTTTTACATGGCAAACAATTGGGCCAATATGGGCTATTACGATAAAGCGGAAGAGTATGTCACCCGCTATCTTGACCTGGAACCGCACGGCGAATTTGCCAAAGAAGCGGAAGAAATGCTTGACATCCTGATCGAGGAATTTGGTGGGGGCGAAGTACTGCGGCAGAAACTGGAGGAGAAAGAAGCGGAACGAAAGGAGCAGGATCAGTCCAGGAAATTATTGGAAGAGGGCAAATTCATGGAAGCGGCCTCCTTCCTTCAGAAGACAATCGATCAATTTCCTGATCAGATTGCACCTCGCAACAACTTGTCATTGGCTTACTATTACCTTGGACGTCTGGATGAAGCAGTTGCAACAGCCGAGGAAGTGCTGGCGAGAGACCCGGGCAACATTCATGCACGTTGTAATTTGGCCGTATTTTTCCAGCATCAAGGCAAGAAGGAAGATATGACAAGCCTTGTGGAAGGGCTCCGGAAAGTATACCCGGTGAACTTCGATCAATGTTATAAGCTGGCCATTACCATGGGAATTCTGGGCGAACACAAAGTGGCCCACCGGTTGTTTCAGCAGCTTTCCCGCTGGAGCGAGGAGACAGATCCCTCTTTGCTTCACTGTTTAGCGGCATCTGCCTGCAACACGGGGCACTATGCCCTGGCGAAGAGAATCTGGCAGAATGTCCAGGCGATTGATCCCAAAAACGATGTGGCCGCTTTCTATCTGAAGGAATTGGAGAACGCAGAAGTGGCTGGAACCAAAGTCCGTCCGGTGTCCTATCACTATCAGATCCCCTTTCACGAGCAGTTCCGTCAGATTCAGGATCAGATGAAGACAGGAAAATCGGGAAAATGGCGCAACGATCCGTTAATCCGATCCTCTCTGTTCTGGGCGCTGCAGCACGGTGATATCGAGACCAAGGTGCAGGTCATCCAAACCTTTGCCGTGATCGCCGACCGTGAAGTGATTGAAGCATTGCGGGAATTTATCAGCCGTCCCGGTGAAATCAAACAACTCAAAATGCTTGCCGTTTATGTCCTTCAGCATATCGGTTCGCAAGGGCCTTTGGTCGACCTGTTTGAACTTCAGAACGATTGGAAAGACATTCTGACTAAGGCCAAGCCGGTAATTGAAACTTACAGTATGGGGCTGTATGAGGCGGCTCGCCACATCTGGTCCAGTTTTCTCGTTAACAGGCTGCATGATCTGCCCCGGTTTACCAATACAAACACGTGGGCTGCCGGATTGTCTTATCTGGTGCTGAAACAGCAGGGAGTACCTGTTACCCAGGGAGAGATCGCCGAACGCTTTGGTGTATCTGTCCATTCGGTGTACCGGATTTATCGCCAGATCTCCAAATCCGCCGAATCGTGATATGCCTCACAGTTTATGTTTGCCGGGTTGCTGTATACTGAGAGCAGGGTCATACGGAGACCCTGCTTTTTTTGCACATACTATACGAGAGTGACAATCCATGAGGTGATTGAAATGTATGATTTGCTGATAATTGGCGCCGGCCCGGCCGGGCTTTCCGCCGCGGTTTATGCCTCCCGCGCCAACCTGAAAGTGGCTTTGCTTGAGAAGGGCCTTCCAGGCGGCCAAATGCAAAACACCACCGAGGTGGAAAACTACACGGGTATCAAGATGATTATGGGGCCCGAGTTGTCTCAGGTCATGCATGAACATGCTCTTCACCTGGGAACTGAGTACATCACTGCAGAAGTGGAAAAGGTGGAACTGGAAGGAAAGATCAAGAAAGTCCATACCGATAAAGGAGTTTTTGAAGCAAAAGCGCTGCTGATTGCGACCGGTGCCGAACCGAAATTGCTGGGAGCTCCGGGCGAACGGGAGTTTCGCGGACGCGGCGTCAGTTATTGCGCAACGTGTGACGGTGCTTTCTTCAATGAAAAGAGGCCCGGCATGGACAAGGGAGTGGTAGTGGTCGGAGGAGGCGACTCGGCAGTGGAAGAGGGCGCATTCCTGACCCGCTTTAACAAGGTTACACTGGTTCATCGCCGTGACAAATTACGGGCCCAACCGATCCTTCAGAAGCGGGCCTTCGAAAATCCACGAATGAGCTTTATTTGGGACAGCACCGTGGAGGAAATCTTGGGAGGCAATATGGTTACGGGTGTGCGGATCAAGAATGTCAAGACAGGGGAAGTCTCAGAACTTCCGGCCAACGGAGTATTCATCTATGTCGGCATGAAGCCGAACACCGATTTTCTGGCAGGGTCCAAAATCCTGAATGAAGGAGGCTATATCCCAACGGATGAGAACATGAAGACTTCGATTCCAGGGGTGTTTGCTGCCGGAGACGTCCGTGACAAGGGGCTGCGTCAGATTATCACTGCCGCTTCCGACGGTGCCATTGCAGCCATGACCGCCTACCATTACATCGAGTCCCTGGAGGATGCCAAGGAAGAGGAAAGAGCAGACGTAACGGTTTAACGGGGTGATGAGCGGAGTGACGCAGGGTCAATATATCATTGTGGGAACGGCCGGTCACATTGACCATGGCAAAACAACTCTGGTCAAGGCGTTGACAGGTCTTGATACGGATACGCACAAGGAAGAAAAGGAAAGGGGCATCTCCATCGATATCGGATTTGCTCCCTTAAGTCTCCCCGATGGCAGGCGCATCGGGGTTATTGATGTTCCCGGACACGAGAAATTCATCAAGAACATGTTGGCGGGAGCTGCCGGAATCGATCTTATTCTGTTGGTCATTGACGCCAACGAGGGGATTATGCCTCAAACGACAGAACATCTGCACATTGTGGAAATGCTGCATGTGCAAAAGGGTATTGTTGTGCTTACCAAGATTGACACGGTAGATGAAGAGTGGCTGGCTTTGGTAACAGAAGAGGTGCGGGAAGGGTTGCGGGGTTCCACCTTGGCCGATGCACCCATAATTCCCGTCTCTGCCGTGACCGGTCAGGGAATAGAGGGCCTGCGAGAGCTAATAGCCGAAATGGCAAGGGAGATCAAGCCACGAGAAGTGAATGCCCCGTTCCGGATGCCGGTAGACAGGGTGTTTTCCGTTCCCGGATTCGGGACGGTTGTAACGGGTACCGTTCTCGCGGGCAGTGCGAAAGTGGGAGATGCGGTTGAAATTCAGCCTTCCGGTGAACAGGTGCGTATCCGCTCCATTCAGGTGCATGGTGAAACAACCGAGAAAGCGCAGGCAGGACAGCGGACCGCTTTAAACCTTGCTGGAATTGAGCGCAGTGAGTTGGCACGCGGATACGTGATTGCCACGCCTAAAGTGTTCAAGCCAACCTCGTTGATTGACGCGAGATTCCGGCTGTTGTCCGACAGCCCCTGGACGCTTGCAAATCGTATGCGGGTAAGGCTTTATGTGGGGACCAGTGAAGTAATGGGGCGTGTTGTGTTGCTCGACCGGGATGAAATGCAGCCCGGGGAAGATGCGCTGATTCAGATTGACTTGGAAGCACCGGTTGTGTGTGAGGCCAAGGATCATTTTATCCTGCGAACCTATTCGCCGATGCATACGATAGGTGGGGGAATCGTGATCGATCCCCATCCCAACCGGCTTTATAGAAGGAACCGTCCGCATATCCTTGAAGAACTGGAGTCCAGGGAAAAAGGCGGCCCGCATGCCCGCATTCTGCAAATAGCCGAAGAGGAGACCGGGCTGAACCTCACTGAACTGGCAGCTCGTATGAAAGCGACTCAGGATCAGACAAAGGCATGGGTGGAAGAATTGGCAGATCGCGGTCAATTACGGGAGTTGCCCGGCAATAATGGGTATGTTACGTTTCATGCACTCGACAAACTGTTGGATGAAATTGAGGAAAAGATACGGTCCCACTATGCCCGGGAACGTTTTCACAATTATGTGGCAAAGGCACAGGTTCTCTCACAATTGTCCAGAAAACTTAAGCCCAAAGTGTATGATGCCATCCTCGAATTGGGTGCAGAGGCCGGGCGCTTAGAAGTCAAGCAGGATCGGATCCGGCTTGTGGGTTATACGGTGCCTCTGTCTTCCAAGGAACAGCAAATGATGCAAGATATCCTGAAGAAGTTTCGCGAGCAAGCCTATCAACCGCCAACGCTGCAAGAACTTCTGGCTGCCTACAAGGGCCAGGATAAAATCGTGCAGGGAATTGTCAGCCTGTTGAAGGAAACGGATGCATTGGTTGAGGTGGAAGAGGGAATCCTGTTTGCCAAGGAAACCATTGAGCAGACTCCACAGATATTGCGGAAGATCTCGGGGGATGATGGATTCAGCGTTGCCGAGTTCCGGGATCATGTGGGCACCTCCCGCAAATTCGCATTGGCCCTTCTCGAATATATGGATCGGGTAAAGATTACGAAAAGAATGGAAGACAAGCGAGTACTTCTTAAAGAGCCATAAAAGGAAAGGCTCCCATGTCAAATGTCACAAATTTTTAACCTCACCGTAATATAAACGCAATATTTTCTGG